>JAKAIJ010000098.1 GCA_021814355.1 Acidobacteriota bacterium | reverse complement strand
GCCGGCGCCGGGGGGGAGCTGGATTCTGCGGCGCAGCAGCTCAAGCTTGGCCGACCGCAGCGCGTCTTCGGGTTTCGCCCCGCGGCCCAGCTCCCGGTAGAAGGAGTCCATCAGGCGCGACGCCGCGAGGTCGTTGACCTTCCAGAGGGAGACCAGCACGTCTTTCGCCCCGGCGTAGAGGAAGGCGCGCCCGAAGCCGAGGACCCCCTCCCCCTTGGCGATCTCCCCGCGGCCCGTGTCGCAGGCCGAGAGGGCGACGAGGTCGCAGGGCAGCGAGAGGCCGAGGATCTCCTGCACCGTCAGATAGCCGTCCTCGCCTCCGCCCGGGCTCAGGACGAGGCCGGAGTACTGGGGGGAGCTCTCCTCCACGATGCCGTGGGTCGCGAAGTGGAGGTCCCGGAGTCCGCCGCCGCGGCCGATCTCCTTGACGGCGGCCTCCGAAGCCGCCGCCCCCGTCAGGGCGCGTCCGCCCGGCGTCCGCTTCGCGATTCGCTCCACCTCCTCCTTCGCGTAAGGGAGGGGGGAAAGCGTCGTCCCGCTCTCTGCCAGGATCTTCGCCAGGGGCAGGGAGCCCGAGAAGTCGGGGTTCCCCAGGGCGAGCAGCCCCCTGCGCCGCTCCTCCGGAAGAGAGAGGAGCTCCGCCAGGACCGAGGCCGACGGCGCGTACTGGACGGCGTACTCCTCCACGAGGTAGCGGCCGCTCCTGTCGGTGAGGGCCTCGAAGGGGAGCAGGTGGAGCGCCCCGTCGGGGGAGACGATGAGCTTGCGGACCCCCTTGTGCTTGAAGACGGGCTC
Organism: Acidobacteriota bacterium; assembly: GCA_021814355.1. Classification (GTDB taxonomy): domain Bacteria; phylum Acidobacteriota; class UBA4820; order UBA4820; family DSQY01; genus JAEMPZ01. The sequence goes on along the minus strand of JAKAIJ010000098.1, from coordinate 8,259 downwards.
CACGAGCACCCGCAGCGCGTCGAGGCGGCCGCGCTCCGGCGCCGCGTCGCCGATCTCCCGCAGGGCGGCGCGCACCTTTACCGCCAGCACCGCGGCGGGAGGCAGCTCATGGAACTCCACCCCGCCCGGGCTGACCAGGACGAGCTGGCTCGCCTCGTTTCCCACCGAATAGGAGAGGAAGAGCGCCCCCTCGCGGGCCAGGTGCCTCCGGAGGGGCCCGAGCCCGCCGAGATCCGCCTGGCGGGGCCGGTCCACCCCCGCGCGCGCGAGGAACTCGAGGAGGATCTGCGCCTTCTTCATCTCCATGGCGCCGAAGGCGGTCTCGGCCGCGGCCCCGTCGCGGGTTTCCAGGAAGAGGCGCAGGAGCTTCTGGAGGTAGTCCTCGTAGACCTCCACCACCTTGCCGGTGTAGGACTTCTGCAGCTCCTCGACCTTCAGGCTCCTGCGCAGGTCGTTCAGGATGGAGACGGCCTCGCGGTAGCGCGCCAGGCTTGCCTCCCTCTCGCCCCTCTCCCAGAGGGCCCTGCCCTGGAGCCAGGCGATGTTCCACCGCAGTCCTCGCGAACCGCTCTCCGTGACGAAGGGCTCTGCCTGAGCGAGAACGTCGAGGGCTTCGCGGGTCCTCCTCGAATCCAGGTAAGCACTGCCCATGTTGATGAGCGCCACGCTGACGTCGTAGCTGTCTTTCCGCGCCCGGGCGGCCGCCAGCACCTCCCCGTACACGCCGAGAGCCTTCTCGTGTTGGCCGAGGCTAGAGTAGAGGTTGCCGAGGTTGGTCAGGGTGCTTCGCTCGGCCTCGGGATCGCGCTGCTCCCGCGCCAGATCCAGGGATTCGAGGTAGCAGCGCTCCGCCAGCGCGGAGTCCTCCCGGTGAAAGGCCGTCAGGCCCAGGCTTCCGAGCGCCTTCGCCAGCTTGGCCTTGTCGCCTCGCGCCTTCATGATCCGGGTGGCCTCGGTGAGGGCCGTCTCCGCCTTGGCAGTCATTCCGAGCTGGAGGTAGACGAGGCCGAGGTTGTAGAGCGCCGAGGAGCGGGCCCCTTCGTCGCGGGCGGCCTCCGAGAGGGCCGCCGACTCCTTTAGACAGCTGAGGGATTCGAAGTAATAGCCTTGTCTTTCATAGGCCAGAGCAAGGGTAGATAGTGCTTTTGATTTGGAAGCACGACTCAACAAAAAAGAAGGGTTAGAAAACAGATTCATGTACCCTGCGATGGCGTGCGTGTAATCACGGGTAACAAAATCCATCATCACAAGGTTTTGTGCAATGGAGCCCCGGATTGGTGCCGCCTCCTCGCAGCCGCACGCCGCCGCCCAGGCTCTGGCGTAGCCACTGGCCGCCCCCTCGTAATCGGATTGGAAGAAGGCCGCCGTCCCCAGATTGTTGTAGAGACGCGCCTTCAGATCGCAGGGCAGCTCCTGGCCCGTCAGGGGCCGCCAGAGGGCGAGGGCTCCGGAAAAGTCCCTCCGCCTGGAATGGAGCAGCCCCCGGAGGAAGGTCAGGTACGCCTCCGGCTCCCCGGCGGCCTGCGCCTGTTCCAGGAGGACGTTGCCCCTCTCGAGATCCCCTCTCTGAATCGCGGTGTAGGCCAGGCCGAAGAGAGCCGGGCCGGGGCACTGCTCCAGGCAGAGCGAGCCGGAGAGATCCTCCAGGGGGCCGAGGTCATCCGTGGCCAGGCAGTAGTCCACGAAGGAGGCTACCCTCCGGACGTCACAAGATTCAGCCCCGGGAACGCCGCCCGGTACCGGCGGAACGACTGCGGGGACGACCTGGCCGTAGTGCCAAACCGTCCCCGCTGTAAGCACAAGAGATACCGTACGCGCTACAGATTTCATTGAGATTCTACGGCGTGGGTTGAATATCTCCCTTGATGTTGTCCACCGTTCCAGTGGCACGGCTTACGATTGCCGGGTCGGTGATGTTGGCCGCAAGGACCTGCGCGCACTCGTTGTAGGCCTCCTCGATCTCCGACGCCTCCTCGTCCTTGGCGACGGCCTCGTACCACTCCACGAGCTTCTCGATGATCTCCTTGCGCTTGCTGGCGCTCGTGAAGGCCGAATCGGGAAGCTCCAGGATGTACGTGATCAGACCGTGGATCTCCGAAAGAACCGTCAGCTTGTTCATCTCCCCACCTCCATCGGAATTGGCGTCGGACCCGCTCGAATAACGTCGTAAGAGTACCCAGACCCCGGCGGCGTGTCAAGAACAAGAGAATCAGGCGTTACGAGTGCGCAAGGACCTTGACACAACCAGCGAACGCGCGAAATGGCAACAATCCGCACAACAAACTGCGGTCCCACTGGTTGTTTCCTCCCGAATCCGCCGTAGCTTCGCCACCCCTCATTTTCAGTGGTCCGATCAGCGCATAACAAGGACACCCCGGCCCGAATCTACCGCATGAATCTTGAAGCCCAATTGTCAAAGAGCATTGGCGCCTGCGGGCAAAGCAAGGGAGGCCGGGCAACCCCGATCCCCTTACCTTGACCGCCGGCCCGCTATCTCATCGCATCTCTTCCTGGCCGACATCGTTTCTATAATGTCGGCGTGGGGGATGTATCATCGCAGGTCCCGAGGTCCCTTGCGTTGGGAGCGTACCTTAGGGACTAGCCTATAATTTCTTGCCTGCGCAAAGAACGCGAAGCTGTCCAACATTCTCTCCTTTCGATTGCGTGGCAAACATTTCCGCAGTACGGTCATATCCGTCCTGGAAACTGACGTTCGCCCCGCGGGAAAGCAAGAACTCCACCGCCGCCTGTTTGCCCTCCTTGCACGCGTACATGAGCGCTGACATGCCGCTGTAGTCGCGGTGGTTGATATCCGCCCCCGCTGCTACCAAGAGCGTCATGATCTCAAGATCGCCTTTGCGGGCAGCTTCCTGAAGCGCGATTTCGCCTCTCGGGCCCAGAGCGTTCGGGTCTGCGCCGTGCTCCAGGAGGTACTTAACCATCTCACTATTGCCCCGAAGTGTCGCGAGCACCAGGGAGTCCTCCGGCTGGGAGCAGGGATCCCTCGGCGCCGTGACCCATGCCCCGCTCTCCACGAGGCACTTAACGAGGTCCATCCTCTCGGCCCAGACAGCGATGCCCACGAGCGATTCGTTGCCCTTCGCCTTCGGGTTCGCACCGTGTGCCAAAAGCAGTTTGATGATCTCCACTTGTTTGAGTTTCGTCTGCGCGGAAACAGAGAAGGGGTAGTTTGCAAAGGTCGTCACTGCATGCCTGAGCAACGAGCCGTAGGCCGGCCTTCTCATGTTAGGGTCTTTGCCAGCAGCGAGCGCCGCTTCGACGGTATCTTTCTTGCCAGTGACCACCGCATCGAAAAAACGCGCCTCTCTCCACGTCTCCTGCGCGGCGGTGGGGGGTACCGACGGGCGCCCGGGGGCTGCTGGCATGGCTCCCCCCTTGCCCGCGCAAAGGGTATGGAGCCGTCTGGCATCCTCTTTCTCAGACTGTGCCGCGAACGTTTCCGCGGTGCGGCCATACCCATCCTGGAAAGCGGGGTCTGCTCCGCGGGTAAGCAAAAATTCTACCGCGGCTTGTTCGCCTTTCTCGCAAGCGTGCATTAGAGCCGTTTGGCCGTTGCAATCGCGGTGGTTGATGTCCGCCCCCGCTGCTACCAACATTTCAAGGATATCCACATCTCCCCTCATTGCCGCAGCCTGAAGTGCCGTCTCATCGCAGAGAAGGGACGTCCCTTCTGTATCTGCACCGCGTTGAAGGAGATACCGCACCATTTCCCCCTTGCCTTCGCGGGCCGCCGACACCAGAACATCATCCGAGTAACAGGCATTCTTGGGCTTCGTGACCCATGCGCCGGCCTCGACAAGGCATTTCACAATATCCATTCTTCCGGCACCAATGGGGCCCAAAAGCAGCCCTTCATTGCCCTTGGCTCTGGGATCCGCCCCACGCGCCAAAAGCAGTTTGATGATCTTCAGCTGTTTATAATTCGCTGCGTGCATCAACAGCGAACCATACCCAGGCCTGCTCGTGTTGGGATTCTTCCCCGCGGCGAGCGCCGCCTCGACGATGTCCTTCCTACCAGCAGCCACCGCATCGAAGAGACGCGCCTCTTTCCACGGCTCCTGCGCAAGGATTGGGAACATCACTCCCGCCAAGAAGCCAACTGCGGCCACCGCGACAGCAACCCCATTGCCCATTCTCATGGCTGCGCTCCTCTGGTGTTAGGGCTTTAGTTCTCCAATGTACTTCAACCCGGCTGGCAATTGGGTCGGTTTTTCCCATATTCTCACACTATTAACAAATTCCCCCACATAGATGGGAGCACTTATGGAGTCCCCGGGCGTCGCGAGAAAGAATCGGCCTTTGCTGGTTTCAACCGTGAAAATGACTGCTTTCGTGATGTTGATATTCCCACCGCTTCCCACCCCCGTTGTAGCCGTTTCTGCCACAGACTTGGCCGCCTCTCCACCCTTAAGAAGGTTCTGGGCCAATTTGCCCGCAGCCTTTGTTGCCTCAACGGCTTGTTGGCCCTCGCCTTGGGCCGAGTGCTGTGGATCCTTGCGGAGATCCACAAAACTCTCCACAATCCGTCCAACCTGCATGGCGCCCTCGGTCGGCACCGGATCCCCAGGCTTAAGAGTGTCAGGAGGGGCGACAGATACTGTTTCCCCGGTAGGTGGCGCTGGCTGTGCTTGCGGATTCGTTGCATCGCCTGTTGCTGCGGGCTGGGCTGGTTTTGGATCGGCGGGTGGTTTATCGGGCGGTGGTGGTGGCGGCGGTGTGGGTTTGGGCGGGGGTGGTGCGGGTGAAGGTGATCCGGTTTGCTCTCCGCCGGAACCGCCGCCTCCCGAGCCGCTGCCACCGTCCGTTCCCCCCTCGTTTCCCCCGTCGTCCCCTGACGCACCGAAGACAATGCTGTTGAAGAAGCTCATGATCAGATTGTAGGTGAGGATCACCGGCGCGTGGCCTGTTGGATCGCTGAACGTGACAGGATTGCCCTTGACGTAGCTGTAGAGGTTCCAGTTCTGGGGGTTGTAGGCGGTGCCGAACTGGTTGTCGGGCTTTTGGAACCTTCCCATGCTGCTTGCGAACATGCGGAAATGGAAGTTGTCATTGCCGGTTTCCGCGTCCCTCTCTTGTCCTGTGAACCTGTGGGTGTTGCCAGAGGTGTTGGCTGCGCCTGAGGGCAGTTCCAGGCCGAAGGCTTCGTAGGAGAAGCGGGCTTCGGAGAGGAGGGCGCCGTTTGCGTCTTCTTTTCTTGCGTAGCGGACGGTGCCGAGGTGGTCGGTGGCGTAGATGGTGTAGGTGTAGTTCCAGGCGATTCCGGGGGGCGGGGTGATGATGATTCCGCCGGGCAGCGCGGTCTGGGCGGTGGCGCTCGTCGTAAGCGCCGTCACGATGAGGTTGCCCGCGGCGGGGTTGGCGGGAAGGGGAAGCGATGCGACGGGGAGCGTGACTTGGCTTCCCGTGACCGGCCCCGGCGTCAGGATCGTTTCGCCCGTTCCCGTTTTCATGCTGACGTTGTACCGCGCCGCGGGATCGTTCTCCACGTTCTCCCAGCCGACGGTTAACTTTTCCTCAGCGTCCTCAGCGCCTCCGCGGTGAACTTCCCAGTGGTGCCTCGCCCAGGCGCAGGGGGCCGCGGGCGCGGGGGGAACCGTGAAGGTGGCGGTCTCGATTTCGAGGGTTCTTGGCCCGAGGACGGGCACCGTGCCGACGGTCGTCGTGACCGTGAGCGAGACCGCGTACGCCGCGCCGGGCTTGAGATCATCGAACTTCACCTGGACCGCGGTGGGCCAGCCCGCGGCGGGCCTCACGAACCGCTTGGTTTGGATATTGTCGTCGTCGCCGTGGTGGCTCTCGCCGCCGTCGTGGTGGTCTTCTCCCTCCTCGTGATGGCCGGGCGGGAGCGCGGCGAGGACCAGCCGCACCTCGAAGGCCGCCACGTCGGCGCCGAGGTTCTGGACGTTGTACGTGACTTCGGCCTCTTCGCCCCCGTCCTCGTACGCGAAGGCCGGGGCGCCGAGGGTGGGCGGGCTCACGACGGTGCCGGGCGGCGCCTGCGCCTGGAGCTGCGTCACGTAGAGCGCGCCCGTGAAGGCTCCGGACGACGCCTCCCGCGTCAGCGCCATCCGTCCGGCCGCGTAGAGGTAGCTCTTCTGCCCCTGCGCCTCGGCGTTGGAGGCGTTCCAGGTGTCTTCCCACACCACCGCCGCGCCCTCGCGCAGGTACTGCGTGAAGCTCTTCGGCGCCCCGGCGGCATCGAAGGCCAGCCGCGCCACGCGCTCGCCCGAAGCGTCGTAGGCCGAAGCGTCCGCCTGGAGGCCGCGGTTCTGGGGTTTGGTGGGATCGCGCTTCCACGCCGCCACCTGGCGGTTCAAGGCGTCGTAGGCGTAGACGAACTGCCCGTCGTCCAAGAGGTTCCCGTTCGCGTCGTAGGCGTAGCTCGCGTTTACCGCTGGGATGCCCGTGTTCACGCCTCCAATCACGCCGCCGCGGGCGGCGGAGGCGATGCGGTTATTGGTCACGCCCGTGGCCGAGTCCGTGGCGAGGCTCGCCTCGAAGGCCACGTTCTTGACGTACGAAGCCAGCGTTGCGGCATCGGGCACCGAGGCGGCGTTCGCATACTTGGCCGGGTCCGATAGCGCCGCTAAGACGCTCGCGGCGCCCTGCGCCGACTCCGTCCGCGAGGTCAGGTTCCCGAAGGCGTCGTAGACGTAGGCGTAGCCGTGCGCCACGCCGCTGCCGTTTACGGTGGCCGCCGTCAGGCGCGAGAGCAGGTCGTACTGGAAGCTGTCCGTCTTCCCCGGCGCCGCCCCGATGGAGGCGATGTTCCCGGCTCCGTCGTACTGGTAAGCGCTCCCCGCGTAGGACCCGTTGCCCCAAAGGGTGGTTCCCCCGCTCGCCAGGCTGAACCCCGCCGGGCGGGCAAACTCGTCGAAGGCCGCGCTGGCGGCATACCGGCCCCGGATGAGGTACGACTGCAAGGCGCCCCACGGCGTGTACTGGAGCCCGCCCAGCCCCGCCACCCGCGCCGTGCCGTCCGTGAAGTTCCGGCTCACGGGGAGCCCGTGCTGGTAGCCCTCCAGGACCGTCGCGCCCGACTCGGGCAGGAGCCGCTGCGCCACCTGGCCGTAGGCGTCGTAGGTGAGAAGGGAGCCGTAGTCCTTCTGCGCCCCCGAGGCGTCCGAGGCGGCGCCGGAGAAGTCCATCCGCCCGTTCAGCCCGCCGTAGCCCATCGTCAGCGTGACGGCGCGGGAGAGCGAGGGGACGAGGAAGTCCGGCTGGAGGCTCACGCTCTGGACCAGCTTGCCCCGCGAGGCCCCCGCATCGAAGCCGGGAAGAGAGTCGTAGGTGTTCTGAATCAGGGAAGCGAGCGTTGCGCCCGTGGCTGCATCGGCCTTCACCGTTGCAAGGAGCCTTCCCACGGCGTCGTAGCTGCTCAGAAGCTTGTAGCCCGCCGCGGCGCCGTTGGCGTCCTGCGCCTCCAGGAGGTTCCCGATGCAGTCGTACTTGAGGTAGCTCGTCGTCCCGTTCTCCGGGTTGCTCGCGCTGCGTAGCCTTCCCAGGGCATCGTAAACGAACGAGCGGTGCTGGGTCGCCTGGCCCGCCAGCAGCGCCAGGGTCCCCCCGTTGGGCCCCAAAACCGCCCCGCTCGCCTCCTGCGGCGTCATCGTGAGGGTAAGGAGGTCCACCCGGGCCAGGTTCCCCAGGCCGTCATAGGTATGAACCGCGCTCGCACCTACCGGAGGCTGAACCACCAGCAGGCGGCCCAGGATGTCCTTCGTGTAGACCGTACTGCTGTTGCTCTGGTCCGTTGCCAGCGGCCCCGTCCGGATCCCGTACACCGTCACCGTGTCCACCAGGCCCGCGTAGCTCGTCCCCGTCTTGGTCCCGTCCGGCCGGAAGCTCCACAGCGGCCGGTAGAGCCGCTCCGCCGTCCCGTTCAACGGCAGCGGATTCCCCGCCGTGGCCTCCGCGTAGAGGCTCGTCCACGTCCCGTACGCCGAGCCGTTCTTCGCCGGGACGTAGAGCGAGTACGTGTCCCCCGCCGTGTCCGTGCGCAGCGGGTGGGGCACCGCCGCGAACGACACCGCCGCGTCACCCGTTGTGTACGGCAGCGACGCGAACACCGCCCCGCCCGCAGGGGCGTAGGCCGTCACCGCCTCGCTGAACGACCCGTCCGGCATCAGCGTCTTCGTCTTCCACTGCCGCCCCAGGCCGTCGAAGAAGTAATGAACATACGACGCACCGGCGTCCATGCCCGTCACATCATCGCTTGCGTTCGGCGCGAACCCCTCC
>JAKAIJ010000097.1 GCA_021814355.1 Acidobacteriota bacterium | reverse complement strand
CCTGGACCGGCCTCCGGGCCATCGTCTACGCCCCGCAGACGGGCCACTTCTGGGTCGCCTCCGAGGGACAGATCCAGGAGGTGGACCTTTTCCAGCACGACCCCGTGGTCATCCGCACCATCCCCGGCGTCGTCAAACCCTCCATCTCCCGCGTCAGCGACACCGGCGTCCTCGTCTACATCAGCGGCCAGTCCGGCGCCGCCAAGGTCTACCGGGTGGACGTCGCCAACGGCAACGTCTCGGAGTTCGCCAACGCCAACGACAGCGGCTTCACCAATCCAGTCCTCGTCTTCGGCATCGGCCTGGAGCCCGACGCCTCCGCCTGCTACCTCGCCGACAACTCCGCCGGCGGCCGGCTCGTCCGCATCCCCGCCGGCAATACCTCCCCCATCATGAACACCTACGGCAACTGGACCTTCACCCTCGCGGACCCCGCCCCCGTGGATGTGGGCGCCTACCACCGCGTCTACACGTCGAGCCAGGGAACCTGGGGCCCCATCCTCACCGTCTCCACCGAGACCATCACCTACCTCGTCCTCTCGCTCCCCTACGGCTCCACGCAGCCCCGCTCCATCGAGATGGACCGTGGCGCCTCCACCCCCACCAGCGACCGCTTCTTCTGGGCCGCCAACCGCGGCATGGCCCACGGATACAACCTCAACCCCATCGCCGACCCCGGCGGCACCACTCCCCCGCGCTTCCTCGGCGCCGAGGTCTACGAGTACGAGACCACGCCCAACTTCTTCCAGATCACCGCCGAGCCCATGTGGAACATGACCATGCCCTTCAAGGAGCCCCGCATCGCCCAGAAGGTCTCCCTCTCCAACTCCGTCCCCGGCCAGCTCTACCCCACCCCCAACCAGCTCTTCGACCGGGTCATCTCGTTCCAGGTCCGCGGCTGGAACGGCAACTACGTCAACCTCCGCCTCATTGACCCCCCCGACGACGCCCCCTACGCTCCCCGCGACACCCGCGGCACTCCCACCGGCTGGCCCGCCACCAACCCCGCCCGCCGCCCCGCCGTCCCTCCCTACGAGGCCAACGACAACGAAGCCTGGCGCGGCTGGGACGGCGTGAGCCCCCTTGACTTCGGCCTCACCTGGGACCCCCAGGGCCAGACCGGCCTCACCCTCAGCGCCAACATGGTCCGCATCTTCACGCCCCCCGCCACCAACCAGACCGGCGCCGTCACCTACTACCTCAAGGTCCCCGCGCGCTACGCCGGAGACAACTTCCAGGTCGAGGTCACCCGGATTGACCCCAAGACCGGCCAGCCCATCCCCAACCAGACCCCGGAGCTCAGCCAGGTCTTCACAGGCTGGAAACGCGCCTTCACCGAACGCGACCACATGTTCAGGAGGGGCGGGCTGCTGCATGACAACGCGGCGGCGGGGAACTCAACGATTCTCCTCTACAAGTTGCCGAACGATACGCGCTGGGACAATCTTCAAGTCGGCGACAAAATCGCTATCTTTGACACGGCTTCCCCGTTTGAGGGATCGCACGACGAAGCGTACATTGGGACGATTAACGACATGGCGGGAACGCCAACGCCCCCGGCACCTCACCAGGTCGCGCTCAGCTTGGTGACTACAAGGGGCGGCTCAACTGCTTATACCCTTACGCGGGCCTACACAGCCTCTCCTCCGGCAACCAGCTATTACCCAGACTTCTCGCTGGGTAATTCGGCGGGCGTTGGCGTGGTGAACAGCAACGACGGGCAGATCACCGACACCACCCCCTACCAGATCAACGCCTCGAACTCCTGTTTCTACGACCCTGACATGCGGGACATCTACCAGCCCTTTACCGACGCCTTCGTGGAGTTCATCGCCCCCACCGACGGCATGGGCGCCGTGCCGTACATTTCAAACACCGTGAGTGACTTCTATGTTATCACTCCGGCACAGGGCGGCTCGGAGCCCGGTAAAACAAGGCGGCGGCAATTCCAGCAGCTTTGGTTCAAGAACAAGGACACCACGAACTACCTGCATCTGATCGGCTCGAGAGGAGAAAATTACCCCGCAAGTGACGTGGGTGGTTTTACGTGGCGCTGGTCTCTTTACACTTTCATTTATCAGGAAACCCTTGCACAGGTCGAGCCCACCTTCTTGGTCGAGTACGAAAAAATGGTCAACGATCATGAATTCGGACATCAGTTCCGGACCAACGAGTGCGCATCAAGTGGCCACGACACGCGTCCAGCGTGGTGCAACACGAACTTGCCACAATCCTGCCCCGGCCAGCCTTGTCTTGAAGACGCAACCGGCGGAGGACCAATATATTCCAGAGACAAGATCAATCGCTTCTGCAAGGAAGATCTCTTACTCGGCGATCCGGTTTGTGGGGATGGCTCAGGAGCAGTGCGGACCACAACCGATCTGGTGAAAACGGAATAGGAGACGGACGATGAAGATATCGCAATCTTGTCTCGTCTGTTTAGCAGTGCTGCTTCTGGCCTGTGGCACGACAGCCCAGGAACCCGCCATTACGATCCGGCTGGATACGGATTCGTTTCTCTTTGGCCAACCCGTCTGGGCGACTTATACTGTCAGCAACCCTTCCCAAACACCGCTGTATTTGAGTGGCCAGTCTAAGAGCAATGGAACCTTCAATCTGTTGCTATGGGCCGCCCAGGCATTTGGTGCCGATGGGAAAGCAGTGCCTCTCCACAAGGATTACGCCAAATACGTTGGTGAGGGAAATTCTTTTCCTAAGAGAGCCCTTGCGCCGGGAGAATCAGTTACGCTTTCCCAGCCGGTTCCAGTAACCGATGTAACTATCGACGAACTTCCTCCGGGATCGTATCAGTTGGTCTTCTCTCTCAACTACAGCACCGACGCTACGCCGAGAACGTGGGAGAAAGAAGCGGAAGCTCGCACGGTCTTCAGAATCTCCAAGCCCGGCGGCGAAGATGCCGAGTGGCTGAACGATCTCAAGCTGGGCATCCTGAAAGCGGACAAGAAGGACCTTCTCAGGCCGGATCGCCAAAGACCGTTGGGGTGGTATGAAATTCTAGAAGGACCCGTTCAGGGAATCATCCCCGAGATGGTGAATCAACACCCCACCTCCACCTATGCGGGGTATGTGCTGTGGTCTCCAATCCGGCCCATGACGACGAACCGGCTGGAATGCCTGAACGATCCCGACAAGGCTCTTCGTGACTATGCTTTTCGGGGCGGAACGGAGGAGAACACATTGGCAGGTATCCGGCAAACCCAAGAGGATCTTCGGGCTTACACAAAGCCGCTGGGCCTTTTCCTGGAGGCGCACCCGGAGTTCCCGCACGCGCAGGACCTTCGGAAGCGTTATGCCATGTGCCTTGGCCTGACGGGCCGCATGTCCGACGCCTTGGTTCAAATCGCGACTCTCGCCAAAGGAACGGGCAGGGAGGCCGACGAGGCCAAGGCGTTCTTGGAAGCCAGGAGTGCTTCGCCGGGGAAAAAGCCATGAACAATGTCTTGGGGAGTTTTCTCCCCCTGCGCGCGGTCGCTGGCGCGTCCGCTCCGGGTGCCCGGGCGGCGGGTCGGTAAGCGGTTGAGGTTGCGATGAAGGGTTGTCCCGCTTCTCTCCCCTCCGCCCGCTGCACCCTGGCCGGGGAAGGGAGGGAACTCTTCCCCGGCGCGCAGGGGGACAGGCTCGTTCCGGCGGCTCTTCACGCTCCCGGGCCGGTGAAACCCTCAAAATCCCCTTCAAGAAACGCCGGATGCAAAGCGCAAACCCGGGAACAATGCCCCCCAAAGCCTGAGATGGCGTTTCGAAACCCAAAACCGCCGCCTCAAACCCTTGAGATGGTCTGCCCGCGTTTTAATGTCCCGTCTCAAGCTCTTGAGATGGTCATTCTGCCTTCAAAATCGTCATCTCAAAGTCTTGAGACGGCGCGTCAGTGTTCCCGGCGCGTGTCTCGGCCCTTTGAGATGGCGGAACTGAACGCAACAATACCTTCTCAAGCCCTTGAGAGGGTCCGAGAACGCTCCCAACCGCCGTCTCAAGTGTTCTTTGCTCCCTTCCGCCCGGCAAGACAGGGGATAAGCCCCTGAAGCACGCACGGTCATACAGGAGGTGCCGCCATGCAAATGCCTCATCCAACGTTAGCCGCTGAAACGCTTCTCAAGACCTTCGGGGTCTACCATCTGACCCGGCTCCAGGCGGAACCGGCGGCCAAGGCCATCGCGGAAGCCTTCGCCAAGGCCCAAGACCGCCTGGAGACCAAGCTTTCGGCCTGGGACAAGGCCCGGATCGCCGCGCAGGCTGCCATGGCCGTTCGGGACGGCGAGGACGACGCCCTCGACACGCTTCTGCGCCGGTTCGCCAACGTCCTTCTCTCGAAGACGAACAACAACCGCAAGGCGCCGCTCTACCAGCGGTATCTCTCCGATGGCCTGGGACCCGTCGTGACCGCGCCCCTGGAAGCCGAAGTGAGCCGCGTGCGGGCCATCGTGGACCGGCTCGGCGAAGAGAAGGACGCCGAAGTGTCCGCCTTTGCCCCTCTCTTCGCCGTGGCCGCAGAAAAGCTGGAGAAAGCCATGGACGCCCATACGGCCTCCCTGGCGGCGGAGGTGAGCACCTACGAGATGGTGGAAGCCGAGAAGATCGCGTGGCTCGATCTGTACAAGTACGACCACCGGCAGCTTTCGCTCTACTTCCATGCCGATCCCAAGCGCGCCGAGTCGTTCTTCAAGCCCGCAGCGCGGGAGAAGCGGGCAGCGGCCCCTTCTTCCCCAGCGAAATGAAAGGAAGTGGAGGGGGTAGCAGCCCACCCCCCACACACAGTAGCGGCGCGAGTCTCGGGGCATCTGCGGTGTCAGATTTCGGCGTGCGGCAGGCTCCACGTACATCGCAGTACGAGTCGCTGCCGCCCGCCTTGTCTTCCTTGCACCTGCCCCCATCCGCGCGCCGCACCATTTTGCGCTGTGCTGCGCAGAGCGCGCAAAATGGCATCCTTCCTAACATCCGGGCGCGGGCGGCTCTCGCCTGCAAGGCTGCCTCGTATGTTGTGCAGGCTCGGCCTTCGGGCCCGCTTCGCTTGCCCTTCCCTACGCGTTCCGCGCTCGCGCCCTCCCGCTGTGCCTTCGGTGTCGGCTCTTAATTTGATTGAGGGGGTAACTTGCATGAAAGTCCTCATCCTCGGGGTCAACGGCTTCATCGGAAACGCGCTCACGCGCCGCATCCTCACAACCACGGACTGGGAGGTCTTCGGCATGGACCTCTCGGCCAACAAGCTCGAGCACTCCTTGGGCCACGAGCGTTTCCACTACCTCGAAGGCGACATCACGATCAACAAGGAGTGGATCGAGTACCACATCAAGAAGTGCGACGTGGTCCTCCCGCTGGTCGCCATCGCCACGCCGGCAACTTACGTGAAAGAGCCGCTGCGCGTCTTCGAGCTCGACTTCGAGGAGAACCTGCGGGTCATCCGGCAGTGCGTGAAGTACGGCAAGCGCGTGGTTTTTCCCTCGACCTCCGAGGTCTACGCCATGTGCCCCGATCCCGAGTTCAAGGAGGACGAGAGCCCGCTGGTCCTCGGGCCGATCAACAAGCCGCGCTGGATCTACTCCTGCTCGAAACAACTCATGGACCGCGTGATCGCCGCCTACGGCCAGCAGGAAGGCCTTCAGTACACGTGTTTCAGGCCCTTCAACTGGATCGGCCCCAAATTGGATGACATGGACGCCGCGAAAGAGGGCTCGTCGCGCGTGCTGACGCAGTTCATCGTAAACCTTTTCCAGGGCAAGCCCATCGAGCTTGTGGACGGCGGGGCGCAGAAGCGCTGCTTCACCTACGTCGAGGACGGCATTGACGGCCTCATGCTCATCATACGCAACAAGGACGGAATCTGCGATTCGCAGATCTTCAACCTCGGGAACCCGAAGAACGAGTGCTCGATCCAGGACCTCGCCGAGAAGGTCTCGGCCCTTTATCGCTCGCGCAAGGCCAAGATCAAGGACTTCAAGGAGCCCGTCATTGCGGGGGTCAACGCGGACACCTACTACGGCAAGGGCTACCAGGACATCACCACCCGGAAGCCCTCCGTGGCCAAGGCCAAAAAGCTCCTGGGCTGGGAGCCGCGGACCTCCCTGGACCACGCCCTCGAGCGGACCTTCGACGCCTTCCTGGAGGAGTGGACCCGGGCCTGACCCGGCCGCGCGGAGCACGCCATGGGCTTCTTCAAGGGACTCTTCGGGATGAAGCCCCTCCAGCCCACGGCCACGGGGCGGACCGCTTACAGCGACCTCCCCGATTCAAGCCTGAAGGAGCGGCTGGACCACATGAAGCAGATTCCCAGGACGGTGGAGCCTCCCGCGCCCCTCGCCCTCTCCGTGGAGGTTTCCGCGGGAGCGCCGGTGCTGGGTCTGCGCGTGGACGTGGACACCCACGAGGGGATGCGCGACGGGGTGCCGCGGCTCTGCGACCTGCTGCGCGAGGCGGGGGTGAAAGGGACCTTCTACTTCGCCATGGGGCCGGACCGTTCCGGCAGGGCCCTTTTCAACGTCTTCCTGCGCCCGGGGTTCCTTTCCAAGATGCTCAAGTCGGGCGCCCAGAGAATCTACAGCCTGAGGACGGTTCTGAGCGGCACGCTTCTCCCCTCCCGTCCCATCGCCACGGCCTTTCCCGAGGTCGCCCGACGCTGCCGGGAGGAGGGCCACGAGACGGGGGTTCACGCCTGGGATCACCGCGCCTGGCAGGACTCGCTCAACCGGCGCCACTCCAACTGGGCGGCCGAGGAGCTGGAGAAGGGCTTCGACGCCTACGCCGGCCTCTTCGGCGAGAAGCCCAGGACCTACGCGGCGCCGGCCTGGTTCTGCAACAACGAGAGCCTCCTCTACGAAGAGAACCTCGGCCTTCTCTACGCCAGCGACTGCCGGGGGACCGATCCCTTCCTCCCCGTCATTGACGTGCGCGTCCTGAAGGTTCCCCAGGTTCCCGCGACCCTGCCCACCCTGGACGAGGCCCTCGGCAACACCCACCGCGACGCCGGCGCCTTCTTCGAGACGGTCCTCGGGGAGATCCGCCCCGGCGAGTGGCCCGTCCTCACGGTCCACGCCGAACTCGAAGGCGGCCCCTTCGCCCCGCAGTTCGCCGCCTTCCTCGCCGCCGCCCGCCGGAAGGGCATCCAGGTCGTGACCCTGCGGGATCTTCTGGCGCTGCGCCTCCGGACCGGAAAACCCCTCCCCCACTGCACCATGTCCTACGCCACCGTGGAAGGACGCCACGGCCTCGTCTCCATGCAGATGTTTGAAGTCTAAAGACGGGCCGCCCCCTGCGTTCTTCCTCCCGAACCCCCTTGGCTTTTTGCGCCGGGGCGGTATAATTTGCCCGAGGGGATTCTCACTGATCGGCACAATCCAGTTCCCGTTCGGGCTGCCGCTCCAACGGCTTCCCGGCGGATCGTTGGGAGGGGAAAGCCATGCGCGGTTTCGGTCGGACCGGGTGGGTGCTCTTCGCGTGCTGCCTCGCGCTTGGCGCATCGGCGAAGGACAAGCCCAGAGAGCCTTACGCCTGGCCGGCGGCGCCGGACGCGGCCCTTGTACAGAAGGCGCTCGCCACGCCCAGCGACTCGGGATTAGTCATCCTCGAGCGCCGGTGCAAGCTCTGGCTTAACGCCCTCGGGGCCCACAACCCCGGCGTGATCCGAGAGGAGTTTCTCCGCGTCGTCATCGTAAATGATGAGGGAGTGCGTCGCGCCCAGATGGAGGTCACGGACGATTTCCGCGCGAAGATCGACCTCCTGGAGGCCCGCACGGTGAAACCGGACGGAACCGCGGCTCCTGTGGACGAGAAGCGCGACATTCAACGCGTGGACCTCTCGGGCTACAAGGAGCGCGAAGCCCTCCGCAGCATCGCCGTGGTGAACTTTCCTGCGCCGGAGAAAGGGCTGGTTCTGGACCTACATTTCATCACCTATCTCCCCGGCTTCGTCCTCTCCTACGCCCAGGGCCTGGCCTATGAGGAGACCCCCGCGTTGGATTCCACCTTCGAGGTGACTCTCATCGGGGGATGGTTCGACTGTAACTGGGCCGTCCTCATGCTGGGGGACAGCCAGGGTGCGGGCAAGATGGAGTCCACGGGGCCGGGCAAGCTCACGGTCCATGTGGGCCTCTACGTTCCGCCCAAGAAGGAACCGCTCACGGTTCCCGTCTTCCAGCGCTACCTCACCCTCCTCTGCTACATGGATCTTTCGCTTCTCCGCGTCAAGGTCCCCAAAGCCGGTGAGGCCTTCCAAACAAGTTTCGAGGTGGACACGCGGGGCCGCATCCGCGGTCTGGTCTTCACCCCGGGGGTCCACAAGGATTGGTGGGTAAAGTACCTGCAGGAGGAGGCCAAGACTTTGCAAAAGTTCCTGGAGAAGCCAGGGGTCGCGGCGGACCTGGACCTGGGCAAGGCCACTTCTCTGGACCTCTCCCTTGAGGAGCGTTGCGCCCTGCTCTATCGGCTGGCGCAGGCGAGCCTCCGGTACAACCCTGACGCCGAGGCGAAGTCCCTGGGCGCGATGATGAACAAGGGGATGGCGGACCGCTGGCAGGGCGCCGCTCTGCTCTCCTACCTACTCCTAAGAGCCCACATCCCCCACCGGGTCGGGATCGTCCTGGACCGTTACCACCTTCGGTTCTCACCGCTCATTCTGAACCAGTACATCTTTGGTTTTGAGACGGTCGTCATTGTGGAGCCGCCGGGCAAGCCTCCGCTCTTCCTTTCCCCCGGAGATCTGAGCTTGCCTTACGGGAGCCTCTACGACGCCTTCCAGGATTCATTTGCCCTCACTCCGGAGGGGAGCGAGGACCTCAGGGTGATCTACAGCGGGCAGGACCCACCGGGCGTGGACAGCAAACACTTTCATTACGACATGTCTCTGGATAGCACGGGAGTGGCATCCGGAGTGATCACTCTGGAGGAGCGGGGTGCGCCAGCCCGAGATTTCTACCTTTGGATTCTCAAGCGCGAATTTCGAAAGGCGAACCCAGAGGACCGGTCCGACAAGAAGACTACCGTGGACCGCCAGGAGGAGGCCCGCGACCTCGAGAGAAACATTCAGGAGGAGATGGGCCTTCCCGCCTCCAAGCTCGTCATGGAGAAATTTTCCGTCTCCAAGACGCCCACGGGTTACGGCCAGC
>JAKAIJ010000096.1 GCA_021814355.1 Acidobacteriota bacterium | reverse complement strand
GGCGGTGGTCGTCCAGAACGGCAACCTCCTCCTCGTCTACCCGGGCAACGGGAACGGCACCTTCGGCGCGGCCGTCTCGCTCGTCACGGGCAACAGCCCCAAGGAGGCCGTCGTGGCGGACTTCAACCGCGACGGATCCCCGGACCTCGCTGTTTGCAACGACCTGGACCACTCGGTGTCTCTCTACCAGGGGGTGGGCGACGGGACCTTCATCGCCCGCGGCGCCCTCAGCACGGGCTTCAACCCCTCCGGCCTCGTGGCCGTGGACCTGAACCGCGACGGCAAAACGGACTTGGTCACTGCCGACGGCGGGAGCAACACGGTCACCGTCCGGCTGGGCAACGGCGACGGCACCTTTCAGGCCCCCGCGTCGTACACGGCGGGCAACGCCCCCAACGGACTCTGCGCCGGCGATTTCAACGGGGATTCCCTTCCGGACGTGGCGGTGGCGGACTACAATGGCGGCGTCCTGGTCCTGCCTGGAAACGGCGCAGGCGGGTTCTCCCCGGCCACGGCTCTCACGGCGGGGACCCACCCCGCCTCCGTTGCCGCGGGGGATTTCGACCGGGACGGACGCCCCGACCTCGCCGTGGCCAACTACGGAGGCGGCGTCTCCACCTTTCCCAATGCGACGGCCTTTACCGCGGGGGGCCTCTTCGCCTACTCCCTGACCCTGACCACCGGGAGCAGCCTCCTCTATTCGATCCCGGGGGACTTCAACCGGGACGGCTTCCCCGACCTCGCCGTGACCGCCTACAACAACGCGGCGGTGGGGCTTTACCTGGGCAGGGGGGATGGCACGTTCAACCCCATTTCGGGCGTCGCGGTCAGCGCGAACCCGACGGGGCTCGCCACGGGAGACTTCAACCGCGACGGCGTCCCCGACCTCGCGGTGGCCTGCTCGGGGACGGGGGTCCTCTCCGTCCTCCTCGGCCTGGGGAACGGGATCTCGTACAGCCGCAAGGACTACGCGGCCCGAGCCGGGGCCTGGGGGGTGACGGCCGGAGACTTCAACCGCGACGGAAAGCTCGACCTGGTGGTGGCCAACAGCGGGGCCGGGAACCTCTCGGTTTTCCTGGGCGACGGCGCGGGCGGGTTCGGCGCGCCTTCGCTGGTCAACGTCGGCACCACCCCCCGCACCGCGTCGGTCGGCGACTTCAACCGCGACGGAAAGCCGGACCTGGCGGTCACCGTGGCTGGAAGCCAGACTCTGGTGATCCTCCTCGGGGACGGCACGGGGGGATTCACGGCGCGTCCCGCGATGGCCCTCGGCGTGACGCCCTTCGGGGCGGCGGTTGCCGACTTCAACGGGGACGGGATCCAGGACCTCCTCGTGGCCGTCAACAGCGGCTCCTCTCTCCTCTGTTACGCCGGGGACGGAACCGGGAACTTCACCCTCGTCTCCCAGCCGGCGGTCGGCACGGGGCCCGTTTACCCGGTCTCCGGCGACTGGGACCGGGACGGAAAGGTGGACGGCGCGGTTCCCAACACCACGGGGGCAAACTTCTCCGCCCTGAGGGGCAACGGGGACGGGACCTTCCAGCCCGGCGCGACCTACTCCTCGGGGGCCGACACCAACTCCATCTCCGCCGCCGACTACAACATGGACGGCCGGACCGACCTGGCGGTCACCCTCGCCGTCGCGGGGCAGGTGGTCCTTTTCCTGAACACCGCGTGCGCTGCGGCGCCCTCCGAGGCGCGGGACCTGTTCCTGGCGGGCTCGTCCCCCACGGTCCTGAGCTGGAGCCCGCCGGCCGCGCCCGGCGGAAACGGCGTCGTCTACGACCTCCTACGCAGCGTGACCCCGGCGGACTTCAATACGGCCACCTGTCTTGCCACGGACATCGCCGCCACCTCCGCGAGCGACTCCGCCCTGCCGGCGGGGGCGTTCTACTACCTGGTGCGCGCGCAGAACCCCTGCGGATCGGCTCCCCTGGGAACCAGCTCGGGGGGCGGGCCCATCCCCGGGCGCACCTGCCCCTGACGCCTGAACCGCCCGCTTTACTCTTGCAGGATTTTTGCGGACTCTGCCCTCATCGTCGCGTCGTCCGGTCGCCGCAGAACCAGAGCGAGGGGGCGCCAACCTCGAGGAAAAACTCGAACTCTTCGAGGACGTCCCGTCCCAGCACGCCCGCGAGGGGCGTAGGACCTCCTCCGTCGAGCGGCGCGACCCGGGCGCCCTGGAGCCGTACGGAGGCGGGCCCCAGGAAAAAGTCCGCCTCCTCAACGTAGCCCCGCCCCGGCAGGGCGGCCTGGGCCACGTCCGCGGACACATAGTCCAGCCCCGATTTCCGGAGGAGCACGGGGTCGAACCGGGTGTGGGGGGTCCCGCCGTCCACCCGCATCCAGGCGAGCACCCTCCCGTGGATCAAGACCTGGAGGTGAAGGGCGCCGTCGTGCCAGAGGCACGGGGCCTTCAGGGCGGCCGCGCCCAACGCCTGCTCCGGCGGAGTGGCGGCGGGGTAGAAGCCGAGCCGGCCGCCCCTGGGCCGCCAGAAGAGCGCGTAGCCCCGGAAAGCGGCGAGGGGCAGCGACAGGTCGAAGACCTCGCCGGGGATCTCCCCCGCCGAGGCCACGCGGGCCGAGAGGCCCGTGAGGGTGAGCGAGCCCAGCCGGAGCGGCGGAACGGCCACCGCCGCGCCCTCGGTGGCTTCGAGCCCGAGCCGCCGCGCGCACACCGGGGAGACCCGGGCTTCGCCGCGGGCCGTCTCCATGGCGATCAGGAGCGCGCGTCCTCCGACGGCCTCTCCCTTGAGGCCCACCCGAACTTCGGGGCGGTTCACATCACGGCGTTCCGAGAGCCCGGCATAGAAGCTCAGGTTGGGCGGGAGGTGGGAGTAGTCGGCGTGTCCGTAGGCTTTCGCCGAAGGGGCCACCCGGCTGGGTCGCCGCGGGCCCGCTCCGGGCAGACGCGCCTCGTCGGTGCGCAGACGCACCGGCCTGAGGTTCAGGATCACGGGGAGCGTCCCCTCCACCTCCAGCCGGGGGAGGGGGGGAGCCACGCCCTCCTGGCCCGCGAGCCGACACGCGGCGGCGAGGGCCGCCACGGCCAGAACGGACTTCGCGCCGGACGGCACCCTCATCGCGGCCTCCTCTGCTGTTATCTCTTTCAGGATAGCACCATCGGCCCCGCGGCGGCGTTTCCCCTTTGCTATACTCCCGCCATGGCCCGCGCCGCCACCGCCTTCGTCTGCGAATCCTGCGGCTCCCGGAGCCCCAAGTGGCTCGGGCGCTGCCCCGCCTGCAGCGCATGGGACAGCTTCGTGGAGGAGGTGGAGCGCCCCGTGCCTGCGCCCGGTGCGCCGGCGCGCCGCGGAGGCTCCGCCACGCCCCTGCCCGAGGTGACCGTCGAGGAGGGGCGGCGGCTCACCTCGGGGCTTCCGGAGGTGGACCGGGTCCTTGGCGGCGGGCTCGTGCCCGGCGGCGTCACCCTCCTGGGCGGCGACCCCGGGGTCGGAAAATCCACCCTCCTGCTCCAGCTCTTCGGCCACGCGAGCCGCGAGGCCACGGCGCTCTACGTCTCCGGCGAGGAGAGCCTCGCCCAGGTGGCCACGCGCGCCAAGAGGCTCGACGTCGCGTCCCCGGGGCTCCTTTTGCTCTCCGAGACCTCGCTCGAGGCGGCGCTGGCCGAGGCCGCGCGCCTCAAGCCCGCGCTCTTCGCCGTAGACTCCATCCAGACCGCCTCCACCGAGGCGCTCGGCTCGGCGCCGGGCAGCCTCTCCCAGGTGCGCGACTGCGCCGTGCGGCTCTGCGAGTTCGCCAAGACCACCGGCACCGCGGTGGTGCTCGTGGGCCACATCACCAAGGAGGGGACCCTCGCCGGCCCCAAGGCCCTGGAGCACGTCGTGGACACGGTCCTCTACCTGGAGGGCGAGAAGTACCGCCACCTCAAGGTGCTCCGGGTCCAGAAGAACCGATACGGGGCCACCTCCGAGATCGCCCTCCTAGAGATGACCTCCTCCGGGCTGAAGCAGGTGGAGAACCCCTCCGCGGCCCTGCTGGCCGATCGCCCCGTGGGCCAGCCCGGTTCGTCCATCGGCGTGGCCCTCCAGGGCACCCGCCCGCTGCTCTTCGAGATCCAGGCCCTCACCAGCCCCTCGGCCTTCGGCATGGCCAAGCGCATGAGCGCGGGCCTCGATCGCAACCGGGTCCAGCTCCTCACGGCGGTGCTCGAGCGCGCGGCGCGGCTCACCCTGGGGGACCGCGACCTCTTCGTGAACGTGGTGGGCGGCGTGGAGGTGGAGGAGCCGGCCCTGGACCTGCCTCTCTGCCTCGCGGTGGCTTCGGCCTACTACGGGAAGCCCATCCCGCAGGAGCTGGCCGCCTTCGGCGAAGTGGGGCTCGCGGGCGAGGTCCGCGGCGTGGGCGCTCCTTTGCCCCGAGCCGGGGAGGCGGCGGCGCTCGGCTTCAAGCGATGCTTGCTCCCCTCCTCCGACCTGAAGCGGGTAGGCCGCCACTCGAGGGGCATCTCCCTCGAACCCGTCTCCACCCTCGCCGAGGCGGTGGAGACCCTTTTTGGGTAAGACGGCGGCGTTCTTGCTCCTTCTCGCCGCCGCGGCGCTGGGCCAAGCGCCCCCGGACGAGGAGGCGATCCGGGCCCGGCTCCCCAAGCACTGCGGCCACGCCCGCGCCCGCCAAGCGGTCCGGTTCTCCGAGAAGGGTCCCCCGCCCACGGCACTCCAGGTGGTCCAGGCCTACGGTCCTCTCGAAGGTCCTCTGGCGGAGGTGGTGGCGGAGCTGGGCGAGGTAGACCTGGTCTTCGACACGGACCTGTGCGAGGTGCGGGAGTGGGAGGGCGTCTTCTCGGGGGTGCCGGTGGAGGTTACCGAATACCTGCTCTGCGGAGAGCCCGTGGAGGTGGAGGTCGTGCGCCATTTTCCCGCGGACCCCCTCGCCGGGATCGAAGACGGGCAGGTCGCCGCGGCGGTATACGCCGTTCGCGGCCAAGCGGAGCTCGAGGTCCCTTCGGGGCCGGACCTGCACGAGCTTCTGGCGCTGGTCCGGACCCGGAGCCTGGACAACCGGGCCGAAACCGCCACGAGGGCCCTTCGGCTGAAGGACGGCACGCTGCGTTCCGCCGAGACCTCGGAGGCCGGGCCCGCGCCGCCCGCGGACACGGGGCTCACCCTCCGGCTGGCGAACGGGAGCCTCCTGCGGTTCGGGGGCCACGCCAGGACCGGCGAGTTCGAGCGGTTCTACAACCCGGAGATCTATCCCTTCCTGGCGCGCCTCTGCAAGAAGCGCGGCCTTTCGCCTCCGGGGGAGTAAGGACTTGTCCGGCTTGCCTCGTCTCTTCGCGGGCTCCATATTCTCCGTGGAGGTGCACCATGTGGAAACCCTCGCGTTTCGCATTCACCATCCCTCTCCTGCTCCTCTCGTGGGCGGAGCTCCAGGCCCGCCTGCCGATCACCGACTTCTCGCGGCCACCCGCCCTTCCAGGCGACGTTCAGGCCGCTCTCCACCTCTCGTTCGGCACCTGGGGTCCGCCCCTCGCCGAGGCCAACCGCATCGCCTTGGACGCCCGGATCACCCCCGACGACTTCTCGGTGGTGGCGTTCCTCTCCAACCGGTCCGGGCTCAGCATTTTGGTCCTCTGGGGCTACCGGGTCTCTGGGATGTCGTGGGCCCAGGTGGCACAAAAGGCGGGAGTGCCCTGGGACGAGATCGTGGTCCAGCCGGGCCGCGACCACGGCCCGCCCTACGGCAAGGCGTGGGGATACTGGAAAAAGCACGGCGGAGCCCCGAAGGAGTTCGTCCTCACCGACCCGGAGTTCCTCGGCATGGTGCGGGTCCACACCCTCATGAGGGCCACGGGGCGCTCCCCCGACGAGATCATCGAGGGGCTCCAGGCGGGCAAGGGCTACCACGCGTGGGCGGGTGAAGCCTGGCGCGCGAAGCACGACCACGGTCCGAAGGAGAAGGGCGAGAAGGAGCGCGGCCACGGGGACGACGAGGGGGGACCTCCCGGACAGCGGGGCAAGGAACATGGGGAGGGGCACGGCCACGGGCGCGGCAAGGGCTAGCCGGTCCGAGCCCAATCAGAAGGTTCGTCCAGGGGAGCCGCCCCCCGCGGGCGGCTCCTTCCTTTGTTGTCAGAATCCCGGGCCGCGTGCTAGGGTTTTTCTCTATATGTGATCCCGTTCGCATCCAGAGGAGTCCGCCCCATGAAACGAGCCCTCGCCGCAGCCCTCTTGGCCTCCGCCCTCGCCGTCCGGGTTCCAGCCGGCGCCCCGGCCCCCGCGACCGAAGCTCCCGCCTCTCTCGCCCCCGACCCCCGCGAGGTCCACCTCGCCAACCTGCGCCAGCTCACCCACGGCGGCGAGAACGCGGAGGCCTACTGGTCCTTCGACGGGACACGACTGGTGTTCCAAAGCCGGGAGGCTCTGGAGGGGTGCGACCAGATCTTTACCATGAACGCCGACGGGTCGGGCCGGCGGATGGTCTCCACGGGCAAGGGCCGCTGCACCTGCGCCTACTTCTCCAAGGATGGCGGCCGGGTCCTCTTCTCCAGTACCCACGGCGACTCCCCGGACTGCCCGCCGCGCCCCGACCACTCGAAGGGCTACGTCTGGCCCGTCTTCGACACCTACAAGATCTACAGCGCGAAGCCAGATGGAAGCGACCTGAGGCGCCTCACCCCCTGGAGAGCCTACAGCGCCGAGGCCACGTTGAGCCCCGATGGCGAGACCGTCGTCTTCACGTCGGACAAGGACGGCGACCTCGAGCTCTACGCCATGGACCTGGAGGGCGGAAACGTCCGTCGTCTCACGCACAGTGAGGGGTACGACGGCGGCGCCTTCTTTTCCCCCGACGGGAAGCGGATCGTCTACCGGGGGTACCATCCCACCGACCCCAAGGAGATCGAGGACTACCGGGCGCTTCTGAAGCAGCACCTCGTGCGTCCCTCGGTGATGGAGCTTTTCGTTATGGACGCGGACGGCGGGAACGTCCGCGAGCTGACCCACAACGGAGCCGCCAATTTCTGTCCCTTCTTCACCCCCGACGGGACGCGCATCATCTTCTCCTCCAACCTGGGGGACCCCCAGCGCCGCGAGTTCGACCTCTACCTCATCGGCGTGGACGGGTCGGGGCTCGAGCGGGTGACCTACACGTCGGGGTTCGACGGCTTCCCCATGTTCAGCCCCGACGGCAAGCGCCTCGTCTTTGGCTCCAACCGGAACGCCGCGGCCCCCCGCGAGACCAACATCTTCATCGCCGACTGGATCGAGAGCCCGGCCCCGCCGCCGGCGCCGCTCGCGGAGGTCTCGCCTGACCCCGGCCGCCTGCGCGCGGACGTCGCCTACCTGGCCTCGGACGCGCTGGAAGGGCGCCTCACCGGGAGCCCCGAGGGGAGAAAGGCGGAGGAGTTCGTCGCGGAGGGGTTCCGCAGGGCCGGCCTCACGCCGGTCCCCGGCCTGAAGGACCTCTACCAGCCCTTCGAGTTCATCGCCCGGGTCGCGCTGGGAAAAGGCAACGCGCTCGCCCTCGCCTCCGCCAAATCCAGGAAGCGCTACACGGTCAAGAAGGACTTCATTCCCGCGGGCTTTTCCGAGGACGCCGCGCTCAAAGACCTGCCGCTGGTCTTCGCGGGCTACGGCATCACCGCACCCGACCAGAAGTGGGACGACTACGCGGGTCTCGACGTGAAAGGGAAGGCCGTGGCGGTCTACCGGTACGGCCCCGAGGGAGACGATCCCAAGAGCGCCTACGCCCTCTACTATCCCCTGCGCTACAAGGCCATGCTGGCCCGGGAGAAGGGCGCCGCCGCCCTGCTCGTCCTCGGCCAGACCGGGGACGACGACGACCTGCCCGCGCTCAAGACCAGCGCCGTCGCCGGCGCCTCCGGAATCGCGGTGGTCAGCGTGAAGCGCGCCGTCCTCGCCGGCTGGCTGAAGGAGGCGGGCAGGCCCCTGCCCGGCCCAGCAAAACCCCACGCGGGCCCCGCCGCCTTCGAGGTGCCCGGCGTGACCCTCTCGCTCACCACCGCCCTGATCCGCGAGAAGGCCCAGGCCGACAACGTCCTGGGTTGGCTGCCCGCCACGGCTCCCACGGCGGAGACCGTGGTGGTGGGGGCCCACTGGGATCACCTCGGTCTCGGCATCGAGGGCTCCCTGGCCGAGAAGATGGGGCGGGTGCACCACGGCGCGGACGACAACGCCTCGGGCACCGCCGCGATCCTCGAGCTGGCGAGGCTCTTCGCCACCCGGCCCGCACGCGGGCGAAACCTCCTCTTCGCCGCCTTCGGGGGCGAAGAGCTGGGAACCCTGGGCTCCTCGCACTTCGTCAGGAACCCGCCCCTGCCGCTGAAGGAGGTAGTGGCCATGTTTAACTTCGACATGGTGGGCCGCCTGCGGGAGGAAAAGCTCGTGGTGAACGGCGCGGGAACCTCTTCCGCTTGGAAGAGCCTCCTCGGCCGCGCCAACACCGAGGGCCTTGCCCTTACCCTCAACGAGGACGGCTTCGGCGCGAGCGACCAGAGCGTCTTCTGCGCCCGGGAGATCCCGGTGCTCTTCTTCTTCACCGGTGCCCACGCGGATTACCACCGGCCCGAGGACACCGCCGATAAAATCAACTACGACGGGGAAGCCAAGGTCGTGCGCTACGCGGGCCGCCTCCTCGACGGGACCCTCGCCCTCCCCGCACGCCCGGACTACCTCCGCGTGGCAAGCAAGGAGGAGCAGGCGGGGCGCGGGTTCCGCGTCTACCTCGGAACCATCCCCGACTACACCGCCGAGGTGAAGGGGGTCAAACTCATGGGCGTGCGGCCGGACGGGCCGGCGGAGAGGGCCGGGCTGAAGGCCGGCGACGTGATCGTGAAGTTCGGCGCGCGCCGGATCGAGAACGTCTACGACTACACCTACGCCCTGCAGGAGCACAAGCCCGGAGAGACCGTCGTCGTGGTGGTCCTTCGGGACGGGAGGGAGGTCCCCCTGGAGGTGACCCTGGCCAGGAAACCCGGCGAGTGACGAACCTTCAGCTCCCCGGTGGGCCGCGCAAGAGGGCGATGCCTCGCGCGATCGGCCCTCGAGAGAATGAAAGGGGGCCGGTTGCCCGGCCCCCGAGGGTGCGTCTGGAGTCTGCGCTTACGGGCAGACGCCGCTGCTGTTCACCGTCCGCGGCCCCGCCGTGGCGTTCCCGGCGGGACCCTCCCCC
>JAKAIJ010000095.1 GCA_021814355.1 Acidobacteriota bacterium | reverse complement strand
TCGGGGCCCGTGGTGGTCGCCTGCCTCGAGCGCGAGGACGCGGTGGCGCGCCTGCGCGAGGTCATGGGCCCCACGGACTCCAGGAAGGCCCCGCCGGAGACGATCCGGGGCCGGTTCGGCACCGACATCCAGTGCAACGCCGTCCACGGCTCGGACAGCCCCGAGAACGCCCGGGCGGAGGTGGCGTTCTTCTTCCCGGAGGTGGACCTGCTGGCCGACCAGGGCCCTTCCCCTCCGGCGGGGAAGGGCGTCGGGAAGTAGTCCGCAGGTTCAGCGGCCGAAGCCCCCCCTCCGTTTCCGTCCGGCGAGAATGCGCATCCGGCAGGCCATCCGGCTCCACAACCCGCCCAGCCTCGTCACGCCGGGGTTGGCCCGGCTCCTGCTGCGTCGCCTGGGAAGAATCGAGGTGGTCTGCAACGGGCACGCTTGGTGGCCCTGGCCGTCCCATGGGGCCGTCTTGGCCCTGGACCGCTTCGACGCGGACGGCCGCGGCCCGGAGCTGCGCGTCGGCGAGCTCGTCCTGGTTCAGGCGGAGGGGCGTCAGGTCGAGCTGGTGCGCGTGCTCGATCCGGCCCGAGGCCCCGGCGGCCGCATCGAGGTGGCGGAGGACGCGGTCCCCGGCAGCCGCCGGCGGATTCTCGCGGGAGAGATTCTCGCCAGATCCGGCCCTCGCCCGCGCCTCGAGCGCCTGAAGGCCCGCTGCTTTCCTCTCTCCTCGCGCCTGGCCGGCCTGGGGGCCCTGGTCCGCGAGACCCGCGAGGCCGTCTCCGCCGAATTGGGCGCGGAGTCGGTCCTGGCCAAATACGACGCGCAGGCCGCGGACTACGGCCGCATGTTCCAGGACCCGCCTTCCGGCGTGAAGAGGTTCTTGGAAACCGCGCTCGAGAAAGGGGGCCGGCTCCTCGTGGCGGGATGCGGCACGGGGCCCGACGTGGCCGCGCTGGCCGGAATGGGCTTCGAGGTGGCCGGGCTCGACGCTTCGATCGAGATGCTCCGGCACGCGCGCGCCCGGCCGAGCTTGCAGACGGCCCGGCTCGTGGCGTCCGACATCCGATGGCCCGGTCTCGCGTCCCGCCGCTTCTCGTGGATCTACATGACTCCCGATGTGCTAAACTTCATCCCGCGCCGCTCCGAGCGCATCCGGGCGTTGCGGGCCCTTCGGGAGCTGGTGGTGCCGGGAGGAGGGCTCCTGTTGGGCTCGAGGTCGTTCTCGGGCGTACGGGAGAGGATGCGCTGCCTCCTGAATTACCTCGTGCGCAGGAGCTGCCGCCGCTTTGTGGAATGGGGAGACTGGTATACGACCTACGTCACGGCGGACGGGCGGATCCAACACTCGTTCATCCACATCTTCTCCCAGCGGGCCCTGCGTTCGGAGATAGAGGCGGCCGGATGGAGCGGCGTGCGCAGGACCGGGGACCATGTTGAAGCCTTCAACACTTAGCGTGCCCGCAGAAGGGGAGTGAGCGAATGGATTTTCACGTGGGACCGGAACACTTTCGGGAGCCCGGTGCGCCGCTCGGAGGGGCGCAGTGCACGGTCGCCGTGGGGGGGCACTCGGTGCGGTTCTCCGGTCTCTCCCCGGAGTTGCACGAGGCGGTCCTCTCGCGATACGCGCTGTTTCTTTCGGAGATTCCGCCTCTCCATACGGTGACGCTCTGCGCGGGAGCGCCCGCTTACCTCGCCCCCGCCCCCGACGGCTATCTGCGGTTGGAGGAGACCCAGCGGGGGGAGGGCCGGATCCTGCTCTCGACCGGGATGGCGGGCTTCTGGCCCTCGGGCGGGCGGGACGGGCTCCTGAGGCTCTCCCAGCCCGGCAACGCCCGCTTTGCGCTGATGTTCCTGGAGAACTACCTCCGGTGGGTTATCGCGGACCTCGCGCTGGAGCGGGGCGGCTTCGTTCTGCACTGCGCGGGCCTGGTTCGGGGCGGAAAGGCCTATCTCTTCTTCGGCCCGTCGGGGGCCGGCAAGACGACCGTGGCCGGCCTGAGCGGGGACCATATTCTTCTTTCCGACGACCTCGTCCTGCTGACCCGCGGGGCGGACGGCTGGCGGGCCAGCACGACTCCTTTCTGGGGCGCCCTCGCGCAGGAGTTGAAGGACTTGGGCACGTATCCCCTGGCCGGCCTCTATCGGCTGATCCAGGCGCCCCAGCACGCTCTGCGCCCCGTCAGTGGGGCCCTCGCCGTCGGGATGGTGGCGGCGTGCTGCCCCTTCGTGTCCGACCCGGCGCAGAGGCATGATAAGCTCTTGCCCCTGGTCGAGGAATGTTCCAGGAGCGTCGGCGTTCAAGAGCTCCGGTTTAAGAAGGACCCTGGGTTCTGGGATCTCATCGCCTGAGGTGGGCCATGTACGAGGACGGGAGGTACAAGCGGAATCCGGACGTCTCCTGGCGGGTCATCGAGGGCCAGGCGGTGCTGGTCCACAACCGGGAGGGCGAGATCGAGGTGCTCAACGAGGTGGGCACCTACCTCTGGGAGCACGCGGACGAGCCCTTGGAGCAGCTCGTGGGGAATATCAGCCGGGATTACGGAGTTGCGCCCGAGGAGGCCCGGCGGGACGCGCTGGAGTTCTACGAGAGCATGGTGGCGTCGGGGGCACTGGTGGCCGCGGAGACCTGAGTGATGGACACCCCCCTTTCGCTTCTGATGGGCCGGGCCGTCCGCGCGAGCCGTCCCGTCTACGCGACCCTCGAGCTCACCTACACCTGCAACTTCGCGTGCCGGTTCTGCTACAACCCGGTGGAACGGCGCAACCAGAGGCGCACGAAGCCCCTCCCCAAGCCCGACCTGAAGCCCCTCGCCTTCGAGGAGATTCTGGGCGTCCTGGATCAGTTGAGGGAGATGGGGGTTCTCTACCTGACCCTCACGGGTGGCGAGCCCCTCACCCACCCGCGGTTCTGGGACATCGCCTACGCCGCCAAGGCGCGCAGCTTCGCGGTGCGGGTCTTCTCCAACGCGGCGCTCATCACGGAGGCGGTGGCCGACCGGTTCCATGACCTGGCCCCCTACTGCCTGGAGATCTCCGTGCACGGGGCCAAGGACGAGACCGCCGAGGCCCTCAACCAGGTCAAGGGGTCCCACCAGGCGCTCCTGCGGGCCCTGGGCCACCTGAGCGCGAGGAACATCCGGGTCTACCTGAAGTGCGTCGTGACCCGCCTGGTGCAGGACGAGCTCTCGGAGATCAAGGCCCTCGGCGACCGGTTCGGCTACCCGGTCTTCTTCGACCCCGTCCTGACCATCTCCGACGACGGGGAGGAGTACCCCCTCGACCTCCAGGCTTCGGACGAGGTCCTGCGCAAGCTCTACCTCGCGGACGGGCTCAACATCGGGAACTCCCCCTTCCAGAGGGAACCCGGGGACCTCAACTGCACCGTGGCGGCGGGGACCATCCACATCACCCCCGGGGGGGAGATCCAGCCCTGCACCCAGTGGAAGCAGGCGGTGGGGAACGTCCGCGAGCGCCCCATCCAGGAAACCTGGGCCACCTCCCCCATCCTCGAGGAGGCCCGCAAGGTGTCCCGGGAGATGCCCGAGCTGATCCGGCAGGGGACCGACCACCACGCCTTCTGCCACCACTGCCCGGGCCTCTCCCTCCTGCGCTACGGCGACGCCCGGCGCCTGGAGGACCAGTACGTCCGGGTCGCCCGGATCCGCGCCGGGGTAGCCGCCGAGGAGGCCGCCAAGGCGGGACCGAGGGTGGGGATCCGGTCTTGACCTTCCCCCTGTTGACAGGGGCGAAAAAAGCTATATAATCCACCTGAAGCCCCTCCGTAAGGGGACATGCGATTGTGGGAGGAACTATGCAGCGTGCTTACGAGAAGCCGGCGGTGATTTACAAGGAGAAGATCGAGGGCCGGGCCGGGTCGTGCACCAAGGCCGGTTCCGGGGCGTGCGGCGCGGGTCCCTACATCAGCTGAACGGACCGTACCCTTTTTAGGAGGGGGCCATGAAGCGCCCGTATGAGAAGCCTCAGGTGGTCTATCGTGAGAAGATGGAGGCTCGCGCGGGATCCTGCGTCAAGCTCGGCACCACGGATTGTGGTGCAGGAACTTACGTCAGCTAGCGGTCCCTTTCCGGGCCTGCCCCGGACCCGCGTTCACCCGGCCCTACGGCCAGAGAAGGGGCGGGCCGGCCTCACCTCTTTTGGAACCGTTGCGCTCGGGCTGATGTTCTGCTCGGGCGTAGCGCTTTTTGGAGCCCCCGCGGCGGTGGAGGTGGGTCCCGCGGGGGGCTCTCTGCTCGTTCGGTGGTCCCCGGGCCCCGCCGAGCGGGCCGCCTGGTCGGCTCCCCGCCCCAAGGGCTTGCCGCCGCCCGATCCCCTCGTTTCCCTCAAGCTTGCCCTTCCCTCCCCGGAGGCCGGCCTTGCCCTTGAGGTCGAATCCGAGGCGTGGGAGCCCGCCCCGCCTGGGGTCGAGGCGCCCGCCGGGACGGCGGCCCCCACGCTGAGCCTCGGCACCCGGGGGGTCTGGCGCGGCATCGCCTACCAGGAGTTGCTTGTCCGTACGGCGAGGCGCGCCGGGCCGGGGAGGGGGAACGAGCTGCTCGCCGCCCTCGCCTTCCGAATAACCCTGACCGGGTCGAGGGCGCGGTTTGCGGCGGCAGGAGACCCCGCGACGGCGGGCGGGGAGGCGGGGCTCTTTCTCAACCCCGCCGACGTCCATTTCCTCGAACCGCCCCCTCCGGGACCGGCGGCGCCCGCCGCGGCCCCGACCCCCTCGGCGCTCACCACGCCGCTGATGCGGCTCTCGGTCACCCAGGACGGCCTCTACCGGGCGGACTACGCCTGGCTCACCGCCCGGGGGTTCGACCCCTCGGCGGCGGATGCCCGCAACCTCCACGTGACGTGCCGCGGCGTGGAGCTTCCCGTCGTGGTGGAAGGCGAAGCCGACGGGGTCTTCGGACCCGGAGACGCGGTGGTGTTCTACGGCCAGAAGCTCTCCATCACCAACCGCCCCGTCTGGAACGGGGGCGACTTCAGCGACACCAGCGTCTACTGGCTCTTCGGCGACGCCGTGCCGGGCCTGCGGATGACCTCGGTCCCCGCCGCCCCGGTCTCGGGCTACCCGACCGTTTCGAGCTTCTCCTGCGTGGTCCACGCGGAGACCAACAACTTCCTCGACGCCGTGGACCACCTCCGGCCCAACGGGGACCTCTGGTATTGGGGGCCGGTGCTGGGCGTGGCCGCCGGCGGGGCGCCCGTCACCCGCCACTACACCCTCACCACCCCCTCCCCCGCGGGGGGCGCGGCCACCCTCAAGGCCGTGGTCGCGGGGCTGGGCCCGGGCGCCCACGCCGTGGCGCCCCAGGTGAACGGCGCATCGCCCTCCGCGGGCGCGAATCCCTGGACCTGGTCCGGAACGGCCCTCACGACCGCCACGTGGACCTTCTCGGGCGGCGTGACCGACGGGCCCACCGACGTGTCGCTGACCCTGCCCGGGTACGCGGACCACGGGGACTACCAGATTCCGGACTTCTTCGAGGCCACCTACGCCCGCACCCTGGCCGCCGCCTCGGACGCCCTCACCCTCACCCCTCCGAATGCCAACGCCCGGTACTCCTCCTCGGGCTATTCCGCCTTGCCGACGGCGCTGGATCTGTCCCGGCGGGACGCCGCAACGGGCCTCTACCTGCCCCGCCTGCTCACGGGGGTCTCCTTCGCCCTGGGGACGGCCACCTTCCAGATGGCGCTGGACCCGGGGGTGACGGACCGCACGGTGCACCTCTCGGCCGCGCCTCTCTCGCCCGCCGCTGCCGCCGTCTCCCAGAAGACCGACCTCTCCGCCGCCGCCAACGCCGCGGACCTGCTGGTGGTCACCCACTCCGATTTCGTCTCGGCGTCGGGGACGAGCGCGTGGCAGCGCTGGCTGGCGCGCCGGCAGGGGCGGTATACGGTGAAGGTGGTGGACATCCAGGACGTCTTCGACAACTTTTCCTACGGCCTCTTCGACCCCACGGCGCTCAGAACCCTCCTCCAGACGGCGGGCTCGGCGTGGTCCGTCAAGCCCCGGTACGTCCTGCTCTTCGGGGACGGCACCTGGGACTACAAGGACTACCTTGCCACCGCGGGGTTCAAGAACTACGTGCCCAGCATGATGTTCGAGGACCTGAACGACTCCATGTACCTGGGCCGGTACGCGAGCGACGCCTGGTTCGGCGACTGGAACGGCGACGGCTACCCGGACACGGCGGTGGGGCGCCTCCCGGTCCGCTCCTTCGCCGAGTCCGAGGGGGTGCTGGGCAAGCTCCTCGCCTACGAGGACCAGGTTCTCTCGGGCACCTGGTTCAAGACCGCCCTCTACGTTTCCGACCGGGCCGACGCCCAGGGGCAGGAGTTCGAGACCTACCCCGACTCCTTGGCGGCCACCTGGACCGTCTCCCCGTGGGCCGTCCAGAAGGTCTACTACGCCAAGCCCCCCTACAACGGGACCGACGCGGCCGGGTGCGCCTCCGCCATCCGCGCCGCCTTCCCCGGCGCGGCCCTGGCGAGCTACTCGGGCCACGGCTCCTTCACCTGGTGGGGCTACAACGGCGGCGCCTCGTCAATCTTCACGACCGCCAAAGTCCGGAGCGGCAACACCGCCTCCGACGTGGACCTGCTCGCCCCCTCGTGGCAGGAACCCTTCGTTCTCCACGGCACTTGCTACAGCTCCGCCTTCGCCGAGCCCGGCTCCCCCGCCCTGGCGGAGGACCTGCTGGACCGCTCGGACCGCGGCGCCATCGGCTCCTGCGGCCCGACCAGCATCGGCTACGCGAACGAGGAGCAGTCCTTCACGAGCGCCTTCTTCCAGCAGGCCTTTGGGAGCGCCAAGTGGCGCGTCCCCGGCGACCTCGCGGAGGCGGGGCGCTTCGCCCTGCCCTCCTTCAGCAGCCGTGCGGTCTTCGGGAGCGTGCTCCTGGGCGACCCCAGCATGGTCCTCCTGCTTCCCGCGCCCGCCGCGCCCCCCAGCGCCACGGCGACGGGGCTCAACGCCTCGGTCCGGGTGGACTGGACCGCGCCGGCGCCCGCGCCCGCGGGGTACAACGTCTACCGGTCCGCCGACGGCGGGCTCAGCTGGACGCGGGCCAACGCCGCCCTGATCCCCGCGGGCACCCTCACCCTCACCGATCCGGGGCTCGTCAACACCCGCACCTACCGCTACTACGTGACCTCGGTGGACGCGGGCGGGTTCGAGGGCCCGCCGAGCCCCACGGTCTCCGCCACGCCGCTCAACCCCAACCCGCCGGCCGTCCCGACGGGGCTCTCGGCCGTGGACGCCGGGACGGGCGACGCGCTCCAGGTGAACTGGACGGCGTCCCCCGAGACCGACCTGGACCACTACACCCTCTCCTGGGGGACGGCGCCTGGCAACTACACCAGCAGCCTGGCCGTGCCCGCCGGGACCACGGGAAAGCTCCTCACGGGGCTCACCACAGGGGTCACCTACTACCTGACGCTCTCGGCCTCCAATACCTCGGGCCGGACGAGCGCCATGTGCCCGGAGGTAAGCGCCGTTCCCACGGGGCTGCGCCTGGCGGTGCGGCCGCCCGCCATGATCACGGACCTCAAGGTGACCCGCTCGGGCGCCGACCTGGTGCTCTCCTGGTCCAAGCCGCTCCTGGACGTGGGCGGCGCGCCGGTGACGGTGACCGGCTTCCAGATCTACCGGGTCTGCAACGCCTACCGGTGGGACCTCGACACCGTCTCGCTGGCGCCGCCGAACGCGCGGGTGACGCTGGCCGCCACGGCGGCGGTTTCCTACACCTGGACCGACACCGGGGCGGTCTCCCTCGCCGGAACCGTCACCTACCTCGTGGTGGCGCTGAACGCGGCGGGGGACCGCTCCCCGGCCTCCAATCCCTCGCCGGCCTCGGTCCTGGGCCTGCGCCTCGAGAAGTCGGCCTCCACGGGCCACACCCTCTTCCGGTTCAACCCCGTTACCACCACGCTGGACGGCCGCCCGGGGGCCCTCGTGGACCACTACCAGCTCTACGGCTTCTACCCCGTGACCGCCCCCTCGGACCACGTGCGCCCCGGCGCGCCGAGCCTGAGCGTCCAGCTTCTCGCGAGCCTGCCCGCGTGCGAGTCCGGAGCCGTCTACTGCGACGCGGCCACGGCCCCGCCCATGGCCTACACGGTGGTGGCGGTGGACGCGCGCGGGAACACCAGCCTATATTGACCCCCGTGGTGCGAGACGCCGACCAGATCCGCCTCTGGCTGGAGGCGGCCCAGCGGGGGGACGAGTCCGCCTTCGCGGCGCTCGTGGGGGAGTTCCACCGCCCGCTCTTCCGGCTGGTCTTCCAGATGGTGCCCTCCCGGGAGGACGCGGAGGACATCCTCCAGGAGTCCTTCTACCGGTTCTACCTCGCCCTGCCGCGGCTGCGCTCCGGGGAGGACCCCCTGCCCTTCCTGAGGACCATCGCCGTGCGCCGGACCTACTCCCACATGGCCCGGAACCGCAGGCGCCCCCTGGCGCTGGCGGACGTGCCCGAGGACCTCCCGGAGCTCGCCGTGGAGGGGCTCCACGTGGGGGTGCGCGACCTCTACGCCTGGGCCGCGCGACTGCCGAGGGCGCGCCGGCTGGTTTTCCTCCTGCGCGAGGTGCAGGGGGTGCCGGACGCGGAGGTGGCCAGGCTCATGGGCATACGGGAGCCCACCGTGCGGCGCCACGCCCAGATGGCCCTTGCCGCCCTCCGCGAAACCTTCGGCGACCGCTGATATCCAAGTTACCGTCATTCGTAGAGCATTCGGCTGGAGGGTGCTTCGCACCTTCCGGGACTCGCGGCCATCTCCTCGAAGGATTTGGGCTCAGGCCTGCCTTTGGAGAATCCTTCTCCGAACCGGCCCCGCGAGCCCCGGCCCTTCGGGCGCTCCAGCCTCCTCCGGTTTCTTGCCGCCTCCCCCCACTATCTTATGCGCCGCGAGTTTTGGGCTCCGGCCCCCCAAGGGCTCCCTGCGCGTTGGCCGCGCGGCCGGAGCGGATTCGAGGCGGCCCGGCGAAGGCGTGTGAACCCAAACACACGGCGAGCCGGGCCAACAAAGAAGCCGCCCGGCCCCGCGCCAACCCGGAGGGACGAGGCGGCCTGGGCGCCCCGCGGCGTTGCGGCTCGTCGCCGATGCACCGTCCGGCACGCATCGCCTTCCTCGCCGCGCCTTGCGGTGCATCCCAGGGCGCTCTCGTC
>JAKAIJ010000094.1 GCA_021814355.1 Acidobacteriota bacterium | reverse complement strand
CGTTCCCGTTGGCGAAGAACAACTGGAAGTCCTCGTGGTTGTAGAGGAAGCGGTCCACCGTGACGCAGTCGGAGGTGTAGGCCCCCGCGGAGTCGCCGCCCCACGAGTTGCTGTGGATGCGCGCGCCCGAGTCGTAGGCCTGCTGGAAGATGAGGTAGTTGTCGAAGGAGAGGCCGTCCAGGCAGCCGGTGGTCTCGCTGCCGGCGTCCTGGAAGATGAGGTGGGCGTTGGGCGCCATGCCGTCGCCCGCGTTGTGGCCGCCCGAGGTGGGGGTCGAGAGGGTTGCGTAGTTGTCGCCCAGGACCGACCCGCAGACGTGGGTGCCGTGGTAGGACTCGGGGCTGCCGCTGCCGGCGCAGATGGTGTTGCCGTCGTAGGAGGTGGCGCCAGGCAGCACGTAGTAGACGGCGACCTTCTTGGTGTTGTCAATGACGCCGGTGGCGGGAGGCGTGATGCTCTGGGAGTTGGTGACCGCCGACGCCGCGCTGCTGAGGCGGAAGTAGCACATATCGTCGTCGCAGCCCGTGTCGGAGACCGCCGGGGTCTGGCCCGTTCCCGTGATGCCGCGGTTCCAGATGGTGGCGCAGATCGCGTAGTTGAGCTTGTTCGCGGTGTCGTAGGACTGCACCACGTAGATGGAGTTGTCGTTCATGGTGTGGGGC
The DNA here is from genome assembly GCA_021814355.1 of Acidobacteriota bacterium. Lineage (GTDB taxonomy): Bacteria > Acidobacteriota > UBA4820 > UBA4820 > DSQY01 > JAEMPZ01. The sequence continues at coordinate 8,508 of JAKAIJ010000094.1, read as the reverse complement.
AGGAGGTAGGGGTTGACGCTCCAGACCGAGGGGATCTCGGCGGCGCGCTCCACGAAGGGGTGGAGGTGCCCAGCCGGGACGAAGACGCGGAGCCTCCGGCCGGAGCGGTCGTCGCCCTGGAGGGCCGCGAAGCCCACCTGCGGATCCATCTGCTGGAGTGTGTTGAGGAGCAGCATGGCGTCTTCGCTGGGGAAAAGGTGGAAATCGAGCATGACGCCGATCCGCCAGCCGGGCGAGCTTAGCACCGGGGCGATCTTGTAGCCGCCGGCGTAGGCGCCGTGCCACCGGTAGAGCGGATATTCCACCACGGCCTTCAGCGCGTCGCCCTCGGCCCGGATGATGTAGGCGTGGCTGGGGATGTACCCCACCAGGCTCGCCCCGCGCGCCCGGAGGGCCTGTTGGTCGGCCTCCGTCAGGTCCCCGGTGAACTGGACCAGGTAGTAGGGCGTCGAGAAGCCCGCCGAGAGGGCCTTCTGCGCGAAGGGCGGGGGGCTCTCCTGAAGAGGGTCGAAGCGGGCGGTCTGCATGAGGATCGAGGTCCCCTGCTGGAGCCGCCAGTCGAGCTCGTCGGGCATGGCCTGCACCGAGTCGGCGTAAGCCTGCGCCTCCGGCGGGATTTCCATCGCCGCCTGGTGGAGGAAAATGCCTTGATTCTCCTCTGGCACCGCGGCGTACACCGCGACGGCCGCCAGGACCAACAGGATAACGGTAAGAAGACGCCGACTCATGCGCACCTCCACAATCGTCGGCACTATGTACTAACAAATTAACAAATGTCAAGTCTTTTCGGGCGGGGTGGATACCGCGTTCCCAAAGGGGAGCCCGGAGGGGTCAGCCCGGCTCGGAAAGCACCGGAGCCAGGACGCCCTCGGCGGGGCCCAATCCGAGGGAGGCCAGGGGTTCACGGACCACGGCCGCGTCGCCCGCCACGACCCAGGCGGCCCGCTCCAGGTCGAGGAGCCGGGCGGCACACCGCACCGCCTCGAGGGTCACCTCTTCCACTCCCGCCAGCACCCGGCCGAAGTAGTCCGCGCCCAGGCGGTGGACCCAGGCCGCTCCGAAGGACTCCGCCACCTGCTCCTGGGTCTCGAACCGCTGGGGGAAGCGCAGGACCCAGCTGGACCGGGCCGCCTCGAACTCCTCTGGGCTTACGGGCCTTGCACCCCGCGCGGCTTCAAGCTCGGAGCGGATCTCCTTCAGAGACTCGGCGGTCTTGTCGGTCTGGACCGCCGTGGAGAGAACCCACGGCAAGGGGCCCGCCTGGTACATGAAAAAGGATTGGGCGCCGTACGTGTACCCCTTCTCCTCCCGCAGGTTCATGTTGATGCGGCTCGTGAACTGCCCGCTCAACACCTCGTTGAGAATCAGCACCGCCGGGTATTCGGGCGCTTCGCGGCCCACGGAGGGGGCGCCCACCATGAGCTGGGATTGGGGTGCGCCGGGGACGTCCTCCAGGTAGAGCCCCCCCCTCGAGACGAAGGCGGGCGCCGCGAGCCCCGGCGCGGGGTCCGCGGCAGGGGCCCACTCCCCGAACGCGCCGTGCACGGCGTCGAGGGCCTCGCCCGCGGCCATGGCCCCCACGACCACGACGAGGGCGCGGTCTGGGCGATACCGGGCAGCGTACCAGGCCCTCACGGGATCGAGTGCCATGGCCCGTAGCGACGCGGGGGTTCCCTTGAGGAGGTGGCCGTAGGGGGAGCCTCCGCCGAAGAGGGCCGCGCGGAGGGCCAGGGAACCGAGGTCCGAGGGGGAGTCCAGAAGCCTCTGGAGGTCCGCCCGCTGGGCCTCGCGGAGCCGCTCGAAATCCTGAGGGCGGAACTCGGGGCGCAAGAGGACGTCGGCCAGGAGCCCGAGCCCTCCGGCCACGTGCTCCGGCAGGAGCCCGAGGGTGAACGCCGCGGACTCCCGGTTCACCGAGGTGGCCAGGGCCGTGGCGAGCCCCTTCGCCCGGCGCGCCAGCTCCGAGGGGCCCATCCCCGCGGCCGCCTCGTCGAGAAGGTCCGCCGCCAGCTGGGCCGTTCCCGGCGCCTGCTCGGGGTCCTCGCCCGCGCCCGCCCGGACCACCGCTTTCACGGTGACGTAGGGCACCTCGTGCCGGGGGACCACCCACACCTCGAGCCCGTTGGGAAGGATCTGCCGGGCGGGACTGTCGAGCCGGAAGCGGCCCGGCGAGCCGGGCCCCGGCATGCGGCTTCGATCCCCCGCGGCGGGGCGCTCGGCCTTCGGAACCACCGAGACGGCCGTGTACCTCTCCGGGTCGAGCCGGGCCGCGGCGGAGCGCACCGCCTCCGGCGTGACCGCCTCGTAGCGCCCGAGATCCCAGCCGAGCCCGTCGGGCTCGCCCCGGAAGGTCTGGTAGTAGTTGAGCAGGTCCGCGACGCCCCCGAACCCGCCGAGAGTCTGGAGGCGGCGCACCACCCGGGCCTTCACCCAGTCCACCGCGGCCCGCACCTCTTCGGGGGCGGGGCCCTCTTCGCGCAGGCGGCGGATCTCCTCCCATGCGGCCTCCTCCACCCTTGCGAGCTCGACCCCCGGGTGGGCGGTGAGGATGGCGCAAAAGGCTCCCGCCACCTCCCCGCCGCCCTGGTAGGCCGTCACCGCCTGGGCGAGCGAGGCGTCCACCTGGAGTCGCTTTACGAACCGGGAGTCTTTGCCCGTGCCCAGCACGTACGCGAGCACCGAGAAGGCCGCGTCCTCCGCCGTGAGCTGGAGCCCGGAGGGCCACTGAAGATACAGCCGAGGGAGCTGCACCCGGTCCTCCACGCGGACCCGGACGGGCTTTGCGAGCCGGGGCTGCCACGGCCGCACGGGCGAGACCACCGGCCCCGGGGCGACGGGGCCGAAGTGCTTCTCCACCAGGGCCAGCGCCGCCTCGGGCTCCAGGTCCCCCGCCAGGCAGAGGGAGGCGTTGTTGGGGGTGTAGAAGCGGCGGAAGAATCTCCGCACGTCCTCCAGCGTGGCGCCGTCGAGGTCCGCCACCGAACCGATGATGGAGTGCCGGTAGGGGTGCCCCTCCGGATAGAGCACCTCCAGGAGCGGCTCCTCCGCGGCCCCGTAGGGTTCGTTCTCCATGGTCTGGCGCCGTTCGTTCTTCACCACCTCGCGCTGGTTGTCCAGCTTGGCCTGGTCGAGGGCAGGCAGGAGCCAGCCCATCCGGTCGGACTCGAGCCAGAGCGCCCGCTCCAGATAAGCCGCGGGAACCACCTCCCAATAGTTCGTGCGGTCCTCGGCGGTGGAGCCGTTGAGCTGCCCCCCCACCTCTTCCAGCGGGCGGAAGTACTCCCCGGGAGAGTGTTCGGAGCCCTGGAACATGAGGTGCTCGAAGAGGTGGGCGAAGCCGGTCTTCCCCGGCGCCTCGTCCTTGCTCCCCACGTGGTACCAGAGGTTCACCGCCACCTGGGGCAGGCGGTGGTCCTCGTGCAGGAGAACCGTGAGGCCGTTGGCGAGCACGTGGCGGCGGACTTCCAGGTGGTAGCGGCTTCCCGAACCGGCGGCCATGGAGACCTCCCGCGGGGAGTATACCCGAGGCGGAACGGCGCCGCGGAGAGGTCCTACCAAAAGGGCGGAGAAACCCTGCTCCAAAAAGAGCGCCCGGCCTCGCGACCGGGCGCCGGCCCCGCACGCGATTTCTGGGAGGTCATCGCGGTAGCGGGGGTTCCTGTCGCTGTGGAAACACAGCAAACCCCCTGCCAGCGACGCCCCTTTTCCGCGTCTCCGCGAGGGTCCCTAAAGACGCCCCTTAGCCCAAATCCGCTCCGGTTCAATGGGTTGTCCGCGAACGTGCCTTCCTTCGGGCGCCCGCGGTTTTGTGACTGGCGTCACACCAATGCTCTCATCACCCCCATCCTGAAAGGAGCGCTGAACGGGGGAAAAAGACACCATCCGGTAACACTTCTCTCCCGGGACGACGCTTCGGGGTGACATTCCCTGACATGCCGCTGGAGTTCTCTCGGGGGGGGAGCCACCACGACGGAGCCCTCAGCGGGACGGCCCCACGTTGGCCCGCCGCTCAAGCTTCCCCCATCCCACGGCGTGCCCCTTCAGCGCCGTGGCGAGAGACTTGAGAGCCACGTAGTACATGATCTGGCGGTAGAGGAACCGCTGGACGGGCAGCAGCGCCAGCAGGCGCCAATCCTCCCCCTCCTCCAGGGTGAAAGCCAGAACGGACGCCGCCGCGTCCACCGCCAGGAAGAGGGCGTAGTAGAAGAGAACGTGGAAGAAGGCGTGGCCCGGGCCGTCGGCCGGGTGGAATCGCTCCTCCAGGAGGGCCGCCGCCAGCGACCCCACCATGAAGAGGTCCATGACCGGCGACACCAAGGGGAAAAGGACCTGAAAGACGAAGATGTTGGGGAGGGCGAACAGCCCGAGCGCGCCCCGCTTCGGCCGCAGGAGCGAGCCCCGGTGCTTCCAGGCCGACTGGAGGGTCCCGAACATCCAGCGGAACCGCTGCCGGACGAAGTCCCGCACCGTCTGGGGGGCCTCCGTGTAGGCGACGGCCTCCCCCTCGTAGGCCACGCGGCTCCCCTGCTCCAGAAGGGTGAGAGTCAGATCGGCATCCTCGGCGAGAGTGTCCGCCGAGAAGCCGCCCGCGGCGAGGAGGGGCTCTTTGCGCCAGGCTCCCACCGATCCCGGCACCACCGTGATGCAGTTGAGGACATCGAAGGCTCTGCGGTCGAGGTTCTGGCTGGTGACGTACTCGAGAGCCTGGTACCAGGTGTGGAGGTTCACGCGGTTCCCCACCTTGGCGTTGCCCGCCACGGCTCCCACGCGCGGGTCGGCGAAGTTGCGCACCAGCAGCGGAAGGGTCCCGGGCTCGAAGACCGTGTCGGCGTCCAGGGCCACCACCACCTCCCCGCGGGCCCGCTCCAGACCGAAGTTGAGGGCCTGCGCCTTCCCCCCGTTGGGCTTGGTGAGGAGGCGCACCCGCGGCTCGGCGCCGAAGGCCTCCTCCAGCACCGCCGCCGTGCGGTCGGTGGAGCCGTCGTCCACCACCACCACCTCGAAGTCGGGGTAGTCGGAGTCCAGGAGGGACCGGACCGCGCGGACGACCACCGCCTCCTCGTTGTAGGCGGGGACCAGGACCGTCACGGGGGGCCGGAACCCCTCCGGGAAGCTCCTCCGGGCGGAGCGCCAGCGACCCACCGCCGCCAGAAGGCCGATGAGAGCCAGGCGAGAGCACCCCAGGACGATGCCCGCGAAAAAGAGCAAGTAGAGGAGCCACCCGCCCCAGCCGAAGAGGAGGAAAACCACGTCGTCCACGCCGGTGACGATCCGCTCCCGCGCCGGCACGGACGGCATGACCTTCTCCCGGGGGAGCCCCAGCAGCTGCGAGACGGTCACGAGGGCGAACCCCTTCGCCCGCAGGCCGCGGACGAGCGCGGGCAGGGCCTGCACCGTTTCGCTCCGGTCGCCGCCCCCGTCGTGGAGCAGAACGACGTTTCCGTCCCCGCGCTGCGCGGCCTCCTCCACCCGCCGGACGATCTCTTCGACCCCCGGCCGCTGCCAGTCGCCCGGGTCAATGAGCATCCCGATGGTGTAGTAGCCCATGCCGCTCGTCACCGTCAGGGGCCGGACTTCGTCGGGGGTGGCGGGCTCCACGTCCTCGGCATAGGGCGGTCGGAAGAGGAGGGAGCGGAGCCTCAGGCGGCTCTCGAAGAGCCTTTCGGTGGCGTTGAGCTCGAGGCGGAGCTGCTCCTCGGAGATGAGGGCGATGTTGGGATGGGAGAAGGTGTGGTTCCCCAGATCGTGGCCCTCCGCGACGATGCGCTCCAGCATCCCGGGGTTGCGCTCGGCCGCGAGCCCCACCACGAAAAAGGTGGCGCGCGCGCCCTCCTGCGAGAGGAGGTCGAGGATCTTCGGGGTGTAGACGGGGTCGGGACCGTCGTCGAAGGTGAGAGCGATCTTCCTGGGGTCCCGCCCCCCCCAGCGCCGGATGACGTAGGGCGAGGGGTACCGCGCGAAGGACTCCGCGGCGATGAGCCCCCGGTCGGGGTCGAAGGAGAGGTCGCGCAGCCCCTCGCGGGGCGTGGACTCCACGCGCAGAACCTCGCCCTTTCCCTCGTAGTCCAGGTCGTAGCCGTAGCGCAGGACCCGTAGCGCCTCGGCGCCGCGGGCATCCGGGGAAGCCCGGTGGGCGAAGGCGGCCCAGACGGAGGGGTCCTCGGAGCCGAGCCGCCAGAGGGCATAGCCCCGCACCCCCGACCGCGAGCCCTCCACGAGCTGGTTGAAGGTGGTCACGGCGTCGAGGTACCAGACGTGGTGGAGGACCCCCGCGTCGTCGTAGTAGTCGTAGGTGGGGTTCAGCGCGACGGGATCCAGCGCGCTGGCCCCCTCCGACTCCCGGGCCGTGCGGACCGCCTCCTGGAAGGAGAGCTCGTCCCCTCCCGGAGTCCCGTCCCGCCAGTCGTAGCCGTAGTTCCCCACGGCCACCACCAGCTTCTGGCGCGGGACCTGGGCCAGGCGCTTCTGGAGGTGGAGGGCGAACCAGGCCTGGGAGGCCACGGGCCCCGCGGCGCCGCCGGCCCAGTGCTCGTCGTAGGCCATGAGGACCAGGTAATCCACGGTCCCGGCCAGCGCGGCGTAGTCCCAGTCGGGGTCGTCGAAGGGGACGCACTGGGAGACCTCGAGCCCCGAAGGACGGCAGGCGGCGTAGAGCTCGGCCATGAACCGGACGAGGCCGGGAAAACTCCCTTCGGGAAGGTCCTCGAAGTCCACGCAGACCCCGGCCAGATTTCGCGATCTCACGAAGCCCAGCGTCTCCTCGATGCACCGCCGGCGGGCGTCGGCGCTCCCGAGCATCCCCTGGAGGGCCGCCGTCTCCCACGCCTGGGAGCCGCTGGCGAAGTTGTTGAGCAGGGCCACCACGGGAAGGCCGGGGCGGGCGTCCCGAAGGAAAGCCAGCGCCGCGGCCACCTTGCCGGGGTCGTCCACGGAGACCGTTCCGTCGGGCCCCCGGAGGTGCAGCCATTCGGCGGTGACTCTGTTCAGCCGGCCCGCGTTGGCCTTGAGCGAGGTGAAGCTCGTGTCGTCCCAGTTCACCAGGAACCCCGTGAGCTCCGCGGGGCCCGCTGCGGCGCGCTCCGGCCGGGACGCGCCGAGAGCCTTCCGGGCCGCCGCCGCCCTGCGGGCTTGCAGAAGAGCGCGCCGGGTCCGCTCGAAGGTCCGCTCCCGCCGGTCGAGGGACCAGGGCTGGTGCCTGGGCGGGGCCAGGTGCCTTCCGGAGGGCAGCTCCTTCGACCCCTCCAGGCCGAGGCTGGGCAGGACGGGGTTCACGAGGACGCTCCCCACGGCCATGGCCAGCGCCGCGCTGAGCAGCGCGCTCGCGGCGGCGAGGAGGCCGCGGACCTTGCGCCAGCGCCGCCTCCCCGGGTCATGGAAGACGCGTTTCGATGCGTTCTCGGCTGTCGTCACGGCGACGGTCCCGGACGGGCGGACGCTCCTTCGCCCCCTCTCCTCCCTCAAGAAGAGCACGGGGAGCTGAATTCTAGCACGCGCCGCGCCGCCCCCCCGCGGGAGAAGGTCCGCCCCGGCCCGTTTCGCGGGAGAGGAGCCGAGGCAAGTATTTGGATCCGGGACGCCGGAGCCATTGGAGCAGTTCGAGGAGGGAACCGGCCGGGCGGATGTGCCATGATGGTGTCGTGCGGCTCGGCTGCGCCGCCCGTGACCCGGGCGACGCGGCGGGGGGAAGGGAGGTTCCGTCCATGGGTTGCCTGCTGGTCGTCGTGCTGGGGGTGCTGACGACGGGCGGCGTCCTTCTCTTCGGCTATCCGGCCTGGCTCATGGCGGTCCTTGGCGTGCTCTGGCTGGCGGCCCTGGTTCTCTCCGCGGTGCGGGGCCACCACGGGTTCGGCGGCGGGGGGAATACGGACCTCATGATCGTCCTCGCCGGAGCCCTCATCACCCTCGCCGTCCTGGTCCCCAACTACGCGGCCCGCCGCCCCTGCGCCCAGGCCAGGACGGCGCTGCGGGAGCTCGGGGAGGCCGAGCGCGAGTACTTCGAGGCGCACAAGTCCTACACCGCCGATCTGGGGCTCTTGAAGCTCAAGCCGAACCCACAGGTGAAGATCGTCATTCTGAAGGGGGACGACCAGTCCTTCGTGGCCACGGCGACCCACCCCGGCTGCACGTCGGGAAAGGGCGGCGCCCCGCAGGTCTTCCTCTGGGACTCCACGAAAGGCGGCCCCCAGAACTGATCGTTGGACAGGTAGTGTCAAGATTCTTTCGTATTTTCTGTGGCCATCAACGCGAAGGGCGCCGAAAACGAAAGAGCCCCCGGGTTGCGGGCTCTCTCTCGAAGTATTCCCGGCGGCGGCCTACTCTCCCACGCAGTTGCCCACGCAGTACCATCGGCGCTGAGTTCCGAGCAAACGGATGCGCCGCGAGAAGCGAAAGCATGGAGCTTCGAGCGCCGCAGCCGTGCGACGGAAGCCTGGGCCGGCGCCGCCCCCGCGGAGGCACCCTACGAGGCGGCCGTGGCGAAGCTCTCTTCCGGACCAGGCCGAGGTCCCT
>JAKAIJ010000093.1 GCA_021814355.1 Acidobacteriota bacterium | reverse complement strand
ATCTGGCATCGTGAAGTCCACCCCGAAGAGGGCGCCGTAGTCCTGCACCCCCATGTCCCAGAGGCCGGTCTTGCTGTTGCGCTGGACCGAGGCGTTGCAGCAGAACCAGACCGCCTCGTCGTCCATCACCGACGCGAGGGCCATCGCCTGCATCTCGGCGGTGGAGACGTTGAGCGCCTGCATGTCGGGGGCGTCGGCGGCGTCCCGGTTCCAGGCGAACCGGAGGACCGCCCGCTCGGGCTGGCAGGGGTAGTTGATGAAGGGGACGTAGTCGTCGAGGACCGCACCCATAAACTCCCGGTAGAAGCTCTGGGGGGTGTAGCTCCTCAGGGGCGAGACCTTCTTGTCCTTGTCCTCGTAGCGCCACTGGAAGGCGCGCGGCGGCTCGCCCAGGCAGAGGACCAGGATCTTGTAGACATCCTTGAGGACCGCGAGCTTGGCCCGGCGAGCCTCCTCGGGGGTTCCGGCGGCGCGGACCGCCTGAATCCCCTTGCGCATGCGCGTGGCGAGAAGGCGGTTCATCTGGTCCGTATGGCCCGCCTGCTGGGTGTCGGGCATGACCGTCTTGGGCACCACCCCGTAGCGCGCCACGAGGAACCGGACGTAGTTCCAGTCCCCGCCGTCCTCGATGGGCTTCTTCAGGAGCAGCTCGTTCTTGCGGCTGTCCGCCGGTTCGCCCCGCAGCGCCCACGCCAGCTCGAGGGTGCGGTTGGCGCGCTCGAGCTTGTCCCAGAACTGGTTGTAGGCCTGGGAGAGCTCGAAGGCCTCCAGGTTGTACTTCTTCATCACCGGCGGGCGCATCATGTTGAGCCCGCCGAAGAGCCAGCAGCGGCCCGTCTGCTCCTGGTTGGTGATCTTGCCGGTCTTTACCACCTTGGTGAAGAGGGTGTCGTCGGCCACGGTCTTCGCGCGGTCGGCGACGAGGGCGTTGATCTCGTTCTCGGCGAGGGCGTTCTGGACGGCCCGCAGCTCGGGGGTGAGGGAGAGGGAGCCCCGAAGGGATTCCACCATCTGGGGCGTGAGGGCGCCCGCGGCGGAGGGCTCCTCCCCCGGCCCCGGGGCGTACTGGGCGAAGAACGGAAGGGCGAAGGTCAGGGCCAGCGCGGCGAGTAGGTGATTTCGACTTCTCATCGGTTCCTCCCCAATCCAGCGCACAGGGTACGCCGTCCGTCTTCGAAAGAAAAGCCGAAGGAAGGGCCTTGGCGGCGGGGACAGACCGGGCCTACACTCGGGACAACAGGAGGCTCCCATGGCGACCGAGCCCGCCCCGCTCACCGTTCAGGATTGGGACGACGTCCCCGCCTCCGAGACGCCGGGCGACCACGGCGTCATGCTCTCCCGGGTGGCCGAGGCGGCCGGGCGGAAGCTCCGGGTGGTGGAACTCTCCCCGGGATACCTGGCGAACCACTGGTGCGAGAAGGGCCACGCGGCCTACGTCCTTTACGGCGAGCTGACGCTCGAACGGCAGGGCGGGGAGCGGGTCGTCCTGCGCCGTGGTCAGGGATTCGCCGTGGGGGACGGCCCCCCCGCGCATCGCGCCCGCGCAGGCCGGAAGGGCGCGCGCCTCTTCCTGGTGGACTGACGTGGGCACGCGGCTGATCCAGGTGGACGCCTTCGCCGAGGCCCCCTTCCGGGGCAACCCCGCCGCCGTCTGCCTCCTCGACGGGCCCCGGGAAGACGCCTGGATGCAGGCCGTCGCCCTGGAGATGAACCTCTCCGAGACCGCCTTCCTTCTCCCCGAGGGGGAAAGGTGGCGGCTTCGCTGGTTCACGCCGGCGGTGGAAGTGGACCTCTGCGGCCACGCCACCCTCGCCAGCGCCCACGCCCTCTGGGAGGAGGGCCGGGCGCCGGAGGGGACCTCCCTGCGCTTTCTCACCCGAAGCGGCGAGTTGCGCGCGGACAGGCGCGACGGGCTCATCGAGCTCGACTTCCCCGCCACGCCCGTGGAGCCCGCGGAGCCGCCCCCGGCGCTGCTAGCCGCCTTGAAGGCGTCCCCGCGCTTCGCAGGGCGGAGCCGCTTCGACTGGCTCGTCCTTCTGGAGGGCGAGCCGGCCGTTCGGACGCTCGGTCCCGACTTCCGCGCCCTCGCGGCCGTCACCGAACGGGGGCTCATCGCCACCGCGCCCTCGGATTCGCCGGAGTTCGATTTCGTCTCCCGCTTCTTCGCCCCGGCGGCGGGCATTGCCGAGGACCCGGTGACGGGCTCCGCCCACTGCGCCCTCGGGCCCTTCTGGGCGGAGCGGCTCGGCAAGCCGGAACTGCGCGCCTTTCAGGCCTCGCGCCGGGGCGGAAGCCTGCGGGTGCGCCTGTCGGGCGACCGGGTGCTCCTCGGGGGGCGCGCGGTCACTACCCTCCGCGGCGAGATCGTGGTTTAGTGCGGACATCGGAGTCTCAGATGCAGACGCGGTTCCGGCCCTGGGCCTTGGCCCGGTAGAGAGCCCGGTCCGCGGCCTTGAGCACCTCCTCGGGGTTGGAAGCGCCCGCGCCGGCCGACGCGGCTCCGATGCTCACCGTCACCGACTCCCGGATGCGCGCGGCGGAGACGGCCGTGGACCGAGAGGGCTTCTTACGGGGCCGGTGCGGGCCGCGCACGGTGAAGGTGGAGGCGGCCACGGCGCGGCGCAGCACCTCGAGGTGGGGTTCGGCCCGCTCGAGCGGAGCCCCGGGAAAGAGCAGGGCGAACTCCTCGCCCCCGTACCGGAAGGCCTTTCCACCCCCGCCCACCCGGGCGAGCCGCGCCGCCACCAGCCGCAGCACCTGGTCCCCCGCGTCGTGGCCAAAGCGGTCGTTGAAATCCTTGAAGTGGTCCACGTCCACCATGGCCACGGTGTAGGCCCCCGGCAGCGCCCGGAGGGCCTCCCCCAGCGCCCGGCGGCCGGGCAGGCCCGTGAGGTCGTCCCGGTAGGCCATGGCGTAGGAGGCCTCCACCACGGAGACTCCCAAGGCGAGGACCCCCGCCGAGACGTAGAGGGTGGCGGCCGGCCCCGGACCGCCGCGGGAGAGAGCCGCGAGGACGGCCAGGGCCGACCAGAGATACCCGGCGTCCACCGCGCCGCGCCGGCGCAAGAACAGCGCCCCCAGCACAGCGAGCGAGAGGCCCCACGCCAGCAGGGCCGGCTGGCCCAGCGGCAGGGAAGCCGGCGGGTCCCATGCCACCCACCGCGTGGAGAACCACCGCTCCGCGCGGAGCTCGGGGAAGCGGCAGAGAAATCCCACTAGGGCGGCCTCGAGAAGCAGGACCGCGAGGTTCCAGGCGGTCCGCTGGCTGAAGAGCCGCCCCTCGGGCAGCAGCGCCCAGAGCGCAAGGGTGAAAGGGACGGCGATCCCTAGCGCGGCGTAGATCAAGTTCCCCGTCCCGCCGACCGCGGCGCCCGAGGGTTCCGCGATGGCGCCGAGCCGCTCGAAGAGGGCCAGGAGCAGCAGCGCCTGGGCCGCCCGCCCCCTCCGGAACCGCCAGGCCAGCAGGAGCCCGGCCGCCCAGAGCCCGGCGCCGTACCAAGGAAAGCCGCCTCGGCCCTCGAGCAGGCCGACCGCCTCGGCCGCCGCGCCCCCCAGGAGCGCTAGGCCGCCGGGCAAGAGCAGCAGGAGCCAGCGCCCGGGGGGGCCGTTCGCGGCCCGCCGCAGCCTCTCCAGGATTCTCGCCCCCGTGCCGACTGGAGTCATGCCCCTCCCCGAAGCAGGGTAGCACGGCGCGGAACCCCGTTGACCCGCGCTGGAGCCGGGCATACGTTTGTTCTGGAGGCGTTCTTCCGAAGGGAGGTGTGCCATGCGACCGCGGACGACCCTCTTCCAGGTGGCCCTGGCGTTGACCGCTTTCACCTTCCTCGTCGCCTACGGCTGGAGCCCCAAGAGCCGCATCGTGCTCCCGCAGGACAAGGGGCCGGAGAAGGTTGACGTCGCGGACTACCCCCAGGAGCTCCAGGACGCATACAAGACCTTCCGGCGGGTCTGCTCTAGGTGCCACACCCTCGCAAGACCCATTAACACCACCATGCGTCCCGACTACTGGGCGCGCTACGTGGGGATCATGGTGGACAAGAGCCCGGAGCCCATCTCCGCCCAGGACGCCCTCCAGATCACGCAGTTCCTCATTTACGACCAGCAGATCCGCAAGGACAAGGACCCTGCCGCCCTCTTCCCGCCCCTGACCGAAGAGGATCTCCAGAAACTGCGGGACCAGGCCCAGGGGTCCGCTCCAAAATCTTAGAATCCGTCTCCAAAGAGCGTGCAGCCGCGGGCGGGACCGGCCCCGATCGGCTCCCAGAGGAGTATCCTGGAGCGAGGAGCGGTGTCATGCCCACCGGAACCGGAGGGCCGCGGAAGTGGCTCCGCGTCATCGTCCACGCGGACATGGACGCCTTCTACGCCGCCGTGGAGCAGCGCGACCGCCCGGAGCTGCGGGGCAGGCCCGTGGTGGTGGGCGGGCTCGGCGGCCGCGGGGTCGTCTCCACGGCGAGCTACGAGGCGCGCCCCTTCGGCGTCCACAGCGCCATGCCGATCGGAAAGGCCCGCCGCCTTTGTCCCCACGCGATTTTTCTCCCGCCCGATTTCAAGCGCTACGGGGAGGCTTCGGACCGCGTCATGGAGGTCTTCGCCCGCTTCTCGCCCCTCGTGGAGCCCCTCAGCCTGGACGAGGCCTTCCTCGACATGACCGGCGCGGAGGGGCTCTTCGGCCCGCCGGAGGCCATGGCTCGCCGCCTCAAGGCCGAGGTGCGCGAGGCCACCTCCGGGCTCACCGTCTCGGTGGGAGTCGCCCCCACAAAGTTCGTGGCGAAGGTGGCGAGCGACCACCGCAAGCCCGACGGCCTCACGGTGGTGGAGCCGGACCAGGTCCTTTCCTTCCTCCACCCCCTGCCCGTGGCGCGCCTCTGGGGCGCGGGCCCCAAAACCCAGGCGGAGCTCGCGAAGCTCGGCCTGGAGACCATCGGAGACGTGGCGCGCGCCGACAGGTCCTGGCTCGTGAAGCGGCTGGGCGCCTTTGGGGAGCACATCCACCGCCTCTCCCTGGGGCAGGACGACCGGCCCGTGGAGACGGAGCGCGAGGCCAAGAGCGTGGGCGCCGAGTACACCCTGGAGGAGGACATCGTGGGCGAAGCCGCCATCCGGCCCCACCTGCGCCGCTCCGCCGGCCGGGTCGCCCGCCGCATGCGGAAAGAGGGACTGCTGGCCTCGGGGCTGCGGGTCAAGCTTAAGACCGCGGGGTTCCGGCTCCTCACCCGCCAGTGCAGGCTCCCCTCGCCCACTGACTCGGAGCGCGCGCTCGAGACGGCGGCGCTCGAGCTGCTCGGCCAGTTCGACCTGGAGGTCCCCATGCGGCTGGTGGGCCTGGCAGCGTTCGACCTGAGCGCCGGGGGCGCCGGCACGCAGGCCGCCCTCTTCGAAGAGGACGGCCGCGAGAAGAGGCGGACGGCCGAGAAGACCGTGGACCTGCTCCGGGAGCGCTTCGGGAAGGGCGCGGTTCGTTGGGCCGACGACGGGGAGTAGCGGGCCGGTGGCGGGGGATGGGGCGTCGGCCGCGGGGCCCTCAGGGGCGCCCCGCTATGTGTTCATCCGGGTGGTGAAATCGGGGGGCGGCCCCGCCGGTTGAGCCGGCGCCGGATCGCGTCCAAGACCCAACCGGCCAGAAACCCCAGGATTCCGTAAAGCAAGACGGTGGCGCTGAGGCCCGCCCGGTCGTCGTTTCCCAGGTGGAGCAGACGGGAGACGAAGAGCGCCGGGTAGTAAATGAGCAGACGGAACTATGCACTTGACAAAGCGTGCGGAGGAAGAGCTACTCAATCAGAACGCCGTGCTTGAGTAGCTTCTTAGAGAATGTCAGGCTTTCTGATAGGCCCAGGTACAATTGCTTTTGATCGGAGCTTTGACGCGCACAATCTTCTCCTTCCTCAACATCCGTCTGAGGCAGTCAAAGATGGATGTGGACTTAACGTGAATATTGTACTGCTCCGGGAGGAGCTTCTTGATTTGGGGCGTGGTAATTGGCTCTCCGCTTTCAAGCATAGATAGTATTGCCTTATCAAGACCCTTGGAAGCGAACGGCGAGCTAGAAATGGGGAGCTTAGGCTGGTTAATGGGTACTGAGGTTGTCTGCCCCTCAAATTCAGTAAGCATCTCGCGCAAAATCTTCACTCGAAGTTGCTTCTCCAGCGCTTCGGATTCTTCCTTCTCCAGTTTTTTCTTGATGATATCTTTGGCGTCTTTCATGACAACACTCCTTCCCTGCACGAAAATCCTTGACTTTCGGCACCAAAGGTCCTATAATTAGAGGTGGCGGCGGTGGAGGGATTCGGACCCCCGGGTCCTTCCGGACCACCCGATTCCAAGTCGGGCGCCTTGGGCCACTAGGCAACACCGCCGGTTCACCTTGGCCCCATCCTCCTGCCAGAGGGTGGGGTCAAGTCACGTTCACGGGATAATATAAGACTATGGCGCCACTTTGTCAAGTCGCCGTAGTGGACTGCCTAATTATAATGAGCAACTATCTGATTTTATTGTCTGTTTTCTTCTTATTTGTTTTCTTCTTTTGGGGCTTTACCAGCATGAATTTCGAGAGCGCAAGTTCAGGAGAGAGTTTTACCATGGATAAGCCACTCAGGCGTTTTCCGCCGCCATTCTCGGCTGTCTTATTGGACATTCCAATTCACCGAATGAAAAGAAAGTCGCTTTCCACTGGCACCTTTTATGGCCTCAACGGTTCTTTCGCCGTCACTCACTTTACGCCAGTCCCACCTAAAAGAAAACTCGTCACAGTAGCGTGAAAGATGCTTCTTACTCACGCTGTGGAAGGTGCCATGAACACCCCTCTTGAGGAGGGCGAAAAAGGATTCCCCACTGTTGACATGAATCTGATTGCCGCGTCCTCGGGCATACTGCTTTCTTCCATGATTCACCGTCTTGTGGCCGCCCTTGAATTCCTTCCCGATGCCCCGATAGGAGGGAAACTCATCCGTCATAATCGTAGCTGGACGGTCCACGTTCTCGCGGATCGCACCCTTAAGCGTGTCGGCGTTCACTCTCGCTACCGGTTTAACTCTGGAGCGCCCCTCTCGCTCAATCAAGGCTACCACGGCGGCTTTCTTAGAGGAGCCCCGGCCCGTGGTTCCATCCGTGGCCTTCCCACCGATGTAGGTCTCATCCACTTCCACGATCCCCGCCAGGGCGGACGCGAGTGGTTCTTGTTTCATGGCCCAGCGGATACGATGCGCTAGGTGCCAAGCAGAGCGATAGGAACCAAGCCCTAGGTTCCTTTGAAGCTGGAGAGCCGAGACCCCCTTTTTAGAGGAGCACATCATATGGAAGGCTTGAATCCACTGGCGCAGGGTAATATGAGAACCTTCCATAACCGTCCCCACGGTGACGGTAAACTGCTTGCGGCAATGGTTGCACTGGAGAACGCCGTCTCTGGTCTTTTCCGAATCTCCGTTGAGTCGGGTGACGTTCTCGTTCCCGCAATGAGCGCAACGCGGACTGTCGGGCCAGCGGATAGCCTCCAGGCGTTCCCTCGCCTCGTCTTCGGTGAGACGGGCAACATCAATGGCGGCCATATCCTTGAGGCTCTTGAACGTGGGCGGTTGGTATCTCATTTTCTCTGCCCCTTTTGCCTTCCACCTATAATATAAGGCAATTTTAACGCTTTGTCAAGTGCATAGTTCCGTGAGCAGATACCAGGCCACCTCCGCGCTCTTGGGCAGGCGCCAGCCGAAGACGCCGAAGAGGACCCCGGCGGCTGTTCCAAAGACCCGGAACGCCCATCCCCCGAGCAACCGGCCGAATGCGCTCACCGTTCCATCTTCTCCTTCCCCGCGGCCCAAAACGACACCGTCCAGGAAGACCGGCCGACCGACGCGGCGGGTCCGTAAAAGCCCGCTTCCTTCCCATTGACCCGCTACGCTTCTAGTCAAGCGGGCCCGCGCACACCCCTTTCACCGCCCGGACCTTGTAGTAGGCGGTGGCCGGCTCGCCCGCGATGCTCACGACGAGACCGTTCAGACCCAGCGGCGATGCAGCGGCCCCGGCGGAGAACGAGACGATGCCCACCCGCGTGTCGAAGGGCCCCCGGGGGCTGAGCGACCGCATCACCTCGTAGTAGTCCAGCAGCGCCGGGTCGCTCAAGGGGGTCCAACTGAGGAGCATGTCCATTCCCAGCTTCAATTTCTGGATCATGAGTACGCCCACGGAGGGCGGCGCAAGGGCCACGTCCGTCCCCGCCATCGCCGCAGACCAGGCGCCCTCCCCGCATAGGTTGTCCCCGCGGATGGCGTAGGTGTGGGAGTTGGCGTCCCCCGGGACATAGGTGTACGGGCTCGTCACGCCGGGGACGGTCGTGATTCCGTCCACCAGAAGGTCGTAGCGCGTGGCGCCCGAGGCGGCGGACCAGGTGACGGTGACGCCGGTGGGGAGGCACGCGTCGGGGTCTGCCACCGCCGGCGCGGCCGACGTGGCGGGGAGGACGGGCGGACCGGTCGCCGAAGAGGCGCAGGTCCCGTTGGCCGAAGAGCCACACGCGTTCACAGCTACGATGTAGTAGCTGTACTGCGTGCTTGGCGTCAGGCCCGTGTCGTTGTAACTCGTCGTAGTGACGCCCGTCGCGATCCTTGCCGCACCCGTGCAGGTTGCGCCCGTGGCCCTCCACACGTCGTAGCTCGTAGCGCCCATGACCGCGGCCCAGTTCACCGTCAACGAGGCGCACGTGACCCCTGTGAAGATAGGCGCCACGGGGGCGGCGGGAATGACGGGAAGCGCGTAGATGCCCCCATCTTGGAGGGAGGAGCCATTGTAGCCCCCCCAGACGATCATCTCGCTCCCCGTCCAGACGGCGGTGTGGAACCGGCGGCCAATGGGGCACGGGGCCACGGTGGATGTGGCCGTCCAGGAGTTCGTGGCGGGATTGTACCGCCCCCCCGTGATGAAGTAGGCGCTGTTGTTGTAGCCGCTCCAGACGATCATCTCGCCCCCTGTCCAGACGGCGGTGTGGCCGTAGCGGGCGGCGGGAACATTCGCACCCGTGGAGGTGGCCGCCCAGGTATCCGTGGCGGGGGTGTAACGCCCGCCTGTGTTGAGATAGTAGCTGGCTCCACTGCCCCCCCAGACGATCATTTCAGTTCCCGTCCAGACGGCGGTGTGGCCGCTACGGATTGCGGGACAGTTCAGCCCCGTCGAGGTGGGCACCCAGGTGTCCGCGGCGGGGTTGTAGCGACCGCCCGTATTGAAGTAGTTCCTGCCATCGTATCCGCCCCAGACGATCATCTCGCTCCCCGTCCAGACGGCGGTGTGGTAGGCGCGCGGGGCGGGACCCGTGGAGGTGGCCGTCCAGGTGTCTGTGGAGGGGTTGTAGCGGCCGCCGGTATTCGCGTAGCC
>JAKAIJ010000092.1 GCA_021814355.1 Acidobacteriota bacterium | reverse complement strand
GCTCGCCGAGTTGGCGCGAGAGCAGGACCGAGACCATGGCGGCCACGAAGCCCACCTTCACCTCGGGGTACCCGAAGGTGGCGCGCGGATCCGCCAGGACCAGGTCGCAGGCGGTCGCCAGCCCGCACCCGCCCGCGAGGGCCGGACCGTTCACCGCGGCGACGACCGGCCTGGGGCAGGAGAGCAGTGCCTGGAAGAGCCTCTTCAGCCGAGCCGAGTCGGCGGCGTTCCGGGCCACGGAGGCGCCCTTCAGCCCGCGCAGCACCTCGAGGTCCGCCCCGGCGCAGAAGGCGTCGCCCGCGCCCGTGAGCACCACGGCGCGCACGCCGGGCTCGCTCCCCACGGCGCGCACCGCGCCGGTGAGGGCCGCGACGAGCGCCGGGTCGAGGGCGTTGCGCGAGGGCGCGCGGTTCAGCGTCAGGAGCCGCACGCCGCCGCGCCGCTCGCTCAGGAGGGGGGTCGTCGGGGCCGCCACCGTCGCACCGCCTCAGGTCTGGAGGACGCCGGTCTGCAGGGCCGGCACCTCGGGGTTGTGGGCCGCCGCGTCCAGGGCGCGGATGAGCGCCGCCCGGGTTTCCGCCGGGTCAATGATCCCGTCCACCCAGAGGCGGGCCGCGCCGTACTTCGGGTCCGTGGCGTCCGCGTAGCGGGCCCGGATCTCGTCCAGCGCCTTCCTCTTTTCTTCCTCGGTGAGGCCCTTTCCCTCCTTCCGGAGCTGGGCGAGGCGGATGTCGAGCAGCGTGTTGGCCGCCTGATCCCCGCCCATGACCGCGTACTTCGCGGAGGGCCATGCGAAGAGGAACCGGGGCGCATAGGCCCGGCCGCACATGGCGTAATGGCCGGCGCCGTAGGAGCCGCCCAGGATCACCGAGATCTTGGGGACCCCCGCGTTGGAGACCGCGTTGACCATCTTGGCCCCCGCGCGGATGATCCCCGCGTACTCGGAGTCCCGGCCCACCATGAAGCCGTTCACGTCGTGGAGGAAGAGGAGGGGCACTTTCTGCTGGGCGCAGTCCAGGATGAAGCGCGCGGCCTTGTTGGCGCTCTCCACGTAGATGACGCCGCCGATCTCCACCGGCTTGCCCTTCTCGCGCAGGTGGGTCTTCTGGTTGGCCACCACTCCCACGGACCAGCCCCCCACGCGGCAGTAGCCGCAGAGCAGGGTCCGGCCGTACTCGGGGCGGTACTCGGTGAACTCGCTGGCGTCGGCAAGCCGGGCCACTACCTCCCGCACGTCGTACTGGCCCGTGGCGCTGGAGGGGATGAGGCCGTAGAGGTCCTGCGCGGGGTAGAGCGGCTCGGCGGGCTTCTCCCTCCGGAAAGGCGGCGGCGAGGGCGGCCCCAGGTGGGAGGCCACCTCCCGGATCCGGGCGATACAGGACTCCTCGTCGGGTTCGTGGAAGTCCACCGTCCCCGAGACCGCCGCGTGGACGCCGGCGCCGCCCAGCTCTTCCGAGGAGACGCTCTGGCCGATGGCGGCCTTCACCAGCGCGGGGCCGGCGAGGTAGAGCCCCGAGCCGTCGGTCATGAGGAGCGTGTCGCACATGACCGGGAGGTAGGCTCCGCCGGCCACGCAGGAGCCCATGATGGCGGCGATCTGCGGGACCCCCGCGGCCGAAAGGCGGGCGTTGAGGTAAAAGACCCGCCCGAAGTCGTCCTGGTCCGGGAAGACGTCGTCCTGGAGCGGGAGGAAGACCCCCGCCGAGTCCACCAGGTAGAGGACCGGGAGGTGGTTCTCGAGGGCGATGGTCTGGGCCCGGATCACCTTTTTCGTCGTGGAGGGGAAGAAGGCTCCGGCCTTCACCGTCGCGTCGTTGGCGATGATCATGAAGAGGCGGTCCCGGATGAGGCCCGTCCCCGTGACCACCCCCGCGGCGGGCGCGCCGCCCCACTCCTCGTACATCCCGAAGGCCGCGAAGAGGCCGAGCTCCTGGAAGCTCTCCGGGGTGTCGAGTACCTTGGCGACGCGCTCCCGCGCGGTGAGGCGCCCCTTCTCGTGCTGCTTCTGAATGGCGCCGGCGCCGCCTCCGAGTCGGATCCGGGCCTCCAGTTCCTGGACGCGCCGGAACAGGTCCTGGTTGAAGTCCCGGTTCTTCTTGAAGTCCAGGGTCGCCCGCTGGGCGTCGTCAATGCGGGTCTCGAGCCGGGCCACGGCGCCTCCCTCGTCCAAGAAAAGTGAGTATATCAGGCGAAATGCCTCCATGCAAAGGCGGAGCGGGGGATCGGAACGCGCCGGGAAAGACTTTTTTGCGGTTCCTGGTCTCCTCCGGACGGCCCCCGGCGCGCCCGCCGCCGGGCTCCGGCACGGGGCTCATCCAGATCTTCGGAGCAGACGCGCGCCGTCCTCGCGGGCACCCCGGAGGAGGCTTCCCGGACGCGAGGAGGCCGGCCCGAGGGGCCGGCCTCCAGGACGCGGCGCGGGCTATCCGCGCCTACCGCCTCTTCAGCGCGTCCTTGAAGGACTTGGCCGGCTTGAAGGCGGGATAGATCCGGTCGGGGACCCTCACGTGGGCGCCGGTTTTGGGGTTGCGCGCCTGGCGCGCCTTGCGAACCCGCACGTGAAACGTGCCGAATCCGGAGAGGGTGACCTTCTCGCCCATCTTCAGGCTCGTGGAGATGAGCCCCTTGCCGGGCCGCGCGTGGATGAGCGCGTCCACCACCGCGCGCACGTCCTTCTGCGGAAGGCCCGTCACGTCCGCAAGCTTCCTGATCAGCTCGGTCTTGGTCATCCCCGCCTCCCCGCCGTTTTGCCCTCATCATAGAGCCGGGGGCGGCCCCCGTCAAGGCGGCGGGCGTTAACCGGCGAAGTAGTCCCGGGCCTCGGCGGCGTCAATGGCACCGTCGCGGGCCCGCTGGAGGATCCGGCGGCCGAGGGGCTCCCCGCCCGCCTCCTCCACCAGGCGGGCCACGCCCGCGGCGGAGCACTCGGCCTCCTCGAGCGGCACCCGCGCCGAGCCGAGCGGCAGCCACTCCAGCACCACTTCGGACTGAAGACTGTCCCACCCCATGCACCGCTCGCAGCCCTGGCGCGTGAAGAGGGGCACGGGGTGGCCCGCGGAGTCGGCCGCCTCCACGGGGATGCGGCAGTTGGGGCAGAGCCGCGCCAGCGACGCCACGGTCAGGATGCCCTTGAGAACCCCGGCCTTCAGCGGTGAGCGGAAGCCGTTGCGCAGGAGCCACCGGAGGGTGGCCCCCGCGTCGGGCTGGTGGAGCACCGCCAGCACGGCGCCCCGGGAGGCGGCCAGCAGCGCCAGCTCGGTGGTCTGGCGCTCCTTGAGGGGATTGAGCACCAGAAGCTCAGGCTCCTGCTTGAGCGCGAGGGTGAGCTGCTCGGGCCATCCGCTCCCCTCCTGCCGCGAGACCTCCACCTGGACCACTCCGGTCATGGGCAGCAGCGCGTAGTCCTCCAGCGAGAGGATGAGCTTGAACCGGTCCCGGACGTGGGCCAGGAGCGCGTAGAAGAGGCTCGTGAGCCCTGGGCCCGGCGTCCCCGCCAGGAGCACCAGTCCGCGGGTCTGGGCGAGGGCCTCCTCCAGCCCTGCCCGCTCGCGCTCGCTCAAGGGCTCCACCTGCTCGGCCCAGTCCCAGCGGAAGAGCTTCTCGTCGTAGAGGGTGAGGGTGTAGCGGTTTCCGCTCAGGGTCCCCAGGGCCTTCACGTGGAGGGAGAGAAAATGGGACTCCACCTGGAGCCGCACGCGTCCTTCGAGCCGTGAGCCGCGCCGCTTGTCGCGCAGCCGCGCCAAGTCCCCCAGGAGGGCGTCCAGCTCGGCCTGCTTGCGCAGGTGGAGGTGGAAGCGGTCCTCCAGCCGCTCCGCAGTGCGGAAGGCGACCCGGAGCGAGTCCCCCTCCGGGCGGATGACCACGCCGCGGCACCGGATGCGGATGGCCTCGGCCATGATGGTGCGGAACCAGTCGGTGGCCGAGGAGTCGGGCTTCAGGACCGACCAGTGGAGCGGCCGGATCTGGGCCGCCTGGTGGCTCAGGACGAAGAGGTGGTCCCCCGCCGGGCTGCGCACGACGCCGGGGTCCTTCGAGATGCCGTAGAACTGCTCGAGGGCTTTGATGACCACCTCGCGGGGGCAGACCACCGGGTCAATGGCCATCCCCGTGAGCTCCTCGAGAGCGGGAATGATGCTCGGGTTGTCCAGGTCGGCGATGGCCACCGTGAGCGTGGCGCCCTTCGCCTCCACCGGCACCACCTGGTAGAACTGCGCCAGGTTGGAGGGGATGAGCTCGGTGACGGTGGGGTCGCGGATCCACTCCACGAGGTCGTAGGGGATGAGCCCCATGGTCTCGCGAAGGAACTGGCTCAGCCGGGTGACGTTGAGGTGGCCTAGCCGGATGAGGTGGTAGCCGAGGCGGCCGCCGCTGCGGCGTTGCTCGGTGAGGGCCTGCTCGAGCTGATCGCGGGTGAGCAGCCCCTCCCGGAGGAGGAGTTCGCCCATCACCGGCCGGTCGGGCGCGTTCCCCCGCGGCTCGTCGCTCATGCTCTCCCTTCCTCGCGGAAGCCCGTCACGGCCGCCCACCTAGCAGACTGCTGAAAAACTCCCGTAGGCCCATGCGAGTTTCTCAGCCGCCTGCTAGCTCCCGCAGGACCTTGGCGATACATCGGTCCTGCACGACTACGAGGCCCGCGGCGGCGGCCTCTGAGGCCGCCGCGTCGTGCCGCACCCCCTCCTGAAGCCAGAGGGCGCGGGCCTTGCAGGCGACGGCTTCGGCGGCGATCTCCGGGACCGATTCAGACTTGCGGAAGACGTCCACGATGTCCACGGGCCGTCCGATGGAGGCGACGTCGGGGAAGCAGCGGCGCCCCAGCACCTCGGAGAGAAGCGGGTTCACGGGGATCACGTCATAGCCCTGGGCGATGAGGTAGGCGGCCACCGCGTGGCTCGGGCGGTCGGGCTTGTCGGAGATGCCCACCACCGCCACCGTGCGCGCCTCGCGGAGCAGCTCGACCAGACGCGGGTCCATGCGATCACCTCCTTCCGCCATTCTACACGCCGTCCGCGGGACGGGAAAGCCTCTAGCAGGCTGCTGAAAAACTCCCGTAGGCCGCGTTGCCAGCGCCACGGCTCCGGATGCAAGGCGTCGCGACGCCGTCGGCCGGGGAGACGTTCCGCTCACCTTCTCCGGCTCCCCTCGTAGAGATCGAAGACCAGCAGCCGCACTTCGGCGGGGCCGTTCCAGAGCGGAACGCGCCGGGCCGGACGGAGCCCGATGCGCTTGGCGAGGGAGGGCTCCCCGCAGAGCAATCCAGCCTTCCAGCCCGCCCACCGGCGCTTGAGCGCGTCCCCGAACCCGGCGTAGAGCGCACCCAGGTTCTCCCCCACCCCCGCGTGGTCGCCGTAGGGGAGGTTGGACGCCAGCAGCCCGCCGTCCCCGGGCGGGGCCGTCCGGAGCGCGTCCCGGCAGGCGGTGCTCACCGCGGCCCCCGCGCCGGCGGCGGCGGCGTTGGCCGCCGCGGCCCGCACGGCCCCGGGGTCCTTGTCCGAAGCCCACACCGGGCAGGGAGGCGCGCGCCTCGCCTCCCGCGCCTCGTCCAGGACCCGCTCCCACGCGCGCCGATCGAACCCCGGCCACCGCTCCAGGGCGAAGGCGCGCCCCCCCACCAGCCCCGGAGCCGTCCGGGAGGCGATGAGGGCCGCCTCCACGGCGAGGGTGCCCGAGCCGCAGAAGGGGTCGCAGAAGGGGCGCTCCCCGTCGTACTCCAGCAAGAGAAGCAGACCCGCCGCGAGGGTCTCGTTGAGCGCCGCCGGCGAAGGCCTCACGCGGTAGCCGCGCTTGTGGAGGGGGCGACCGGCCAGGTCCAGGCCCACCGAGCAGCGCCCCTCCGCGAGGCGGACGCAGACCCGCACGGCGGGGCCTTCCCGGTCCACGTCGGGCCGCGCGCCGAGGGCCTGGCGGCAGCGGTCCGCCACCGCGTCCTTGGCTCGCAGGGCGGCGTAACCCGAGTGGCCGGTGAAGGAGTCCCGCACGCTCGCCTCCACGGCGAAGGTGTGGCGCTTCGTGAGGAACTCCTCCCAGGGCAGGGCCCGCACCCCTTCGTAGTAGGCCCTCCCGTCGGCGGCGGGAAAATCGCCGAAGTCGAGCAGGAGGCGGCGGGCCGTCCGGAGGTGGACCACGGCGCGGTAGGCCTGGACGAGGGAGCCCTGGAAGCCGACGGCCCCGGGCCCGACGGGGCCGGGGAGCAGCCCGAGGCCGCGCAGCTCCCCCGCGACCACCTCTTCGAGTCCTTTCGCCGCGAGCGCCGTGAACCGCATGGCTCCCCCGTTGTGATTGTAGCAACAGAGGGCGGCGCCGGGCACGGCCAGGGTGGTGGATTACTTCCTGGGGAAGCCGGGGGGGAAGAGGACCCGGAGGGCGGCGGGGAGGATCTCCACGGTGAAGGGCTCCCGCACGTGGTGGAGGTTCCCGTCGGCGTGAATGTAGGTGGGGCGGCTCACTGCGACCCGCACCAGGTCCGAGCGGAAGAAGCGGCACTCCTCGAGCCGCTCCACCTGGCGCATCAGGACCATGGAGAGCGCCGGCAGGCGACGGGCCATTCCGTAGTCCCCCACGAAGGTGATGTCGAGGAGCCCGTCCTGGAGGTCCGCCGAGGGGCAGAGCTTGAAGCCCCCCCCGGCGAACTTGGCGTTGCCCACCTCCACCAGGACCCCCTTGCCCCTGAACTCCCAGTCCCGCCCCTGCAGGTGGAAGGTGGGGTTCTGGTAGGTGGGCACCAGCCGCAGGACCGTGAGGAGGTACGAGAGCAGCCCCCGCACCCGCTTCACCCTCTGGTTCTCGTGGGTCACCTCGCCGCCGAACCCCACGCCAAGGGTGTTCACAAAGTAGATGTGGCCGGCCCGGCCCACGTCAATGGTGACGGGACGGCCCTCCGCGAGGGTGCGCACGGCCAGGGGGATCCTGCCGAATACGCCCACCGCCCGGGCAAAGTCGTTGCCGGTCCCCGTGGGAACGATGGCCAGGGCCGTGCGGGAGTGGACGAGGCCGGCCGCGGCCTCGCTCACCGTGCCGTCCCCGCCCACCGCCGCCACCACGCGCGCGCCGCCCTCGGAGGCCCGCCGGGCGAGGTCGGTGGCGTCGCCGGGCCGGGCCGTCTGCACCACCTCGTACTCGAGCCCCAGGCCGTCCGCGAGGGCGCGGATCCGCGGAAGCCGCAAAAGAGTCCGCCCGCGGCCCGCGGCGGGGTTCACCACCAGCACCACGGGGGCGGTCATCTCACATCCGCTCCGGGACGGGGATGCCGAGGAGCTTTTCGAGCGACTCGCGCAGGAGGCGCGCGAAGAGGGCAACCGTAAGCAAGCGCGCACGGCGCTTCTCGGCGTTCTCTTCCTGGAGGACGGGGAAGGCGTGATAGTACGTGTGGAAAGCCTGCGCGGCTTCGTAGAGGTGGCGCGCCGCAAGGTTCAGGTCGAGGCTTTCCACCGCCTGGTGGACGACGTTTGGCGTTCGCAGGAAGAGGGTCAGCACGCCCCAAGCCTCCTCGTCGAGGTGGGGCAAGGCCTCTGGAATCTCGCGCAGCAGGCCCTCCGCGGCGCCCGGATCGGGGACGGCGAAGCCCCGCTCGCGGCCCTTGGCCAGAATATTCGCGGCGCGGACAACGGCGTACTGAAGGTAGGGGCCGGTCTCGCCCTCGAAGGCGAGGGCCTGCTCGAGGTCGAAGGCCACCACTTGGTTCTTGCCGTACTTGAGCATGTAGTAGCGCAGGGCGGCGGTGGCGAGGGCGCGTGCGCGTTCGTGAATTTCCGTTTTGGCGAGTTCCGGCGCGCGGTTTTCGATCTCCGTCGCCGCCCGGTCCTCCAGGCGGTCCAGGAGAGCGTCCGCCCTGAAACCCAGTCCCTTCCGCCCCGACATCTCCACGAAGGGCTTCTTCAGTTCTTCTTCGGAGAGGCCAAACTTGGCCCCCTTCGCGATCTCCTCCTTCACGAAGCGCGTGGCCAGGGCCACCATCTCGTAGGCGAAGTGGACGGAGCGCTCCGCCTCCTCCGGGTGCCCCATCTGGCGCAGCCCCTCCTTCACGATCTTCTGGAGGTAGGACTGGCGCACGTCAATGACGTTGACCACCCTCTCGCCGGCCCCGAAGGAGGGGGCGCCCTCTCCGGAGGCCCGCCAGTCGGTGCGCCAGACTTCCGGGTAGTCCGGGATGCCGTGGCCGAAGGGACGGTAGTGGAAGTCCCGCCCCAGAAGCCCAAACTTCCAGAGCTGGTAGGCCATGTCCTTGCCGATGTAGGTCACGGTCCCGTTGGAGCGGACGATGACCTTGTCGGCGTCGGACATGCCCCTGAACTCGTCCGACTCTTGCAGGGCCATGACCCAGCAGCCGCGGTTCTTCTCCTCCGAGTCCTCGGGAACGTAGTGGACGGCGCCGGAGGCCTTGAGCTTTTCGAAGCAGGCGGCCCAGAAGCCGGTCTTGAGGATGTCGCTTTCGTGGGGCAACACGTCGTAACGGATGCCGAGGCGCTCCATGGTGCGCAGGTGGCAGCGGACCATTTCGGAAGCGATGAGGGCCGCCATCTCGGCCGTTTCGTTGCCGCCCTGCTCCATCCTGTGCAGCGTCTCGAGGCGAGCCTTCTTGTTCTCTTCGGACTGCTCGTACCACGGCCCGACCTTCGCGTAGAGTTCCCAGCAGAAAAAGTCGAAGCGGCCGCAACATGAAACAAGCAGCGCGGCAGTCTGTTGGGGATCGGCAAGGTGTTGCGGGAAGCTAATTGATAGTGAATTGAGATGGTTCTGCCAGATACTCATCTGTTCTTGGAGATCTGGAGGCAGATGCGGGGCACTGGCGCAGATCCCGATTAGATTCCTAATGTCGAAGACTCGCAAGCCGAGAATTCTCTCGAACCCTACGACTACATCGGCAACCTGGACGCCCGTGTCGTCAATGTAGTTCTGCACCTCGACCCTTCGGCCCAGGTGCTTCAGGCACCGCACGAGCGTGTCTCCGAGGACCGCGTTGCGAAGGTGTCCGACGTGGGCGGCCTTGTTGGGGTTGATGTTGGTGTGCTCGACGATCGTCTTTCCGCCGCGACTCGCTGGAATGAAGCCGCCGCCGAGAAGCGCCGAGAGGGCCCAGGCCCGGTCCACGAAGAGGTTGAGGTAACCTCCCACCGCGCGGACCTCGCGTACCCCCTCCAGCGCAACACCGGCCAGTTCTCCCGCGATCTGCGCGGGCGCGCGCCGCAGGCGCTTGGCCAAGGCGAAGGCGAGGGGCGTGGCGGCATCCCCTAGCTCGGGCCCGGGCGGAAAGGTGAAAGGAACCTCGTCGGAAGGCAGGCGCAGGCCGTAGCGGGCCTCGACCTCCCGGGCGAGGGCCTCCTGCCAGGAGAGAACGGCCGTCAGCACGGCGGCCCTCCGTCGTGAGGGCGGCTGTTCCAGGCGCGCA
>JAKAIJ010000091.1 GCA_021814355.1 Acidobacteriota bacterium | reverse complement strand
TCCGCGGAGTCGTCCCCCGCGGACGAAGGAGGCGCCGATGGCTGACCGGGACTCGCGCGCCGGCGCGACCTACGCGACCGCGGAGATCCTGGCCTACGCGGCGAGGGTCCACGCGGCGCACGACGCGGCGCTGGAGAGGGCCTTCGCCGCGCCCGACCTTTTCGGGATGCCGGCCATCCAGGTGGGAGCCAACGAGGGGCGGTTCCTCGAGGTGCTCCTGCGCGCGCTCGGCGCCCGGCGCGTGGTGGAGGTGGGCACCCTCGCCGGCTACTCGGCCCTCTGGATCGCCCGGGCGCTCCCGGAAGGGGGGCACCTATGGAGCCTGGAGGTGGACGCGAAGCACGCCGCGGTGGCTAGGGAGAACCTGGCCGCCGCGGGCGCGCAAGGGCGCGTGACGATCCTCGTGGGGAAGGCCCAGGATCTCTTGCCGCGGCTGGAGGGGCACGGACCCTTCGACGCGGTCTTCCTGGACGCGGACAAAGAGGGCTACGTCCACTACGGGCGGTGGGCCGCCCGTCACCTGCGGCGGGGCGGGCTCCTCCTGGCCGACAACGCCTTCTTCTTCTCGCGGCTCCTGGAGGAGTCGCCCGAGGCCGCCGCGGTGCGCCTCTTTCACGAAGAGGTCGCCCGGGGCTTCGAGACCGCCTGCCTTCCCACGCCCGACGGCCTGTTGGTGGGCTTCCGCAGGTAGACCCGTCCTCGAGTCCGGCGTGGGATCGGTTCCGGGAAACTCCCGCGGCCGAGGCGTTCTTGGAGCTCTCCGTGCCTTGACCGGGGTCCGGGCGGGACCCTATATTTTCACCACGGGACAACTGGGCAGGATTCGAGACGCTGAGGCTGTGAAGTGGCGGTGTAGGGTGGTCACCGTTCCGCCACGGAGCCAAGGTGAAACCGGCAGCGCTATCGCTGCCGGTTCTTTTTCGGGCTTGGAGCTTCGGATCGTGGAGGGAAGAGGGAATGCGGTTCGCAGGTGGGGCCGGTGAATGCCGTCGGAAGCTAGGGCCGCCGTGGCGCGTGCTGTTCTGGACACCCGCGCGGTTGGGGCCCGGAGGAAAGAGGTGAACCATGAACACCGTCAAGAAATACGGCTTCGCGGCGGGTATCGCGGGGCTGTTGCTTCTGTTACCCCTATCAGTGGATGCGGCGGGGCCCCGAGGAGGCGCCGTGACGCCCGATTTTCAGGTGTCCACCACCTGCTTTGAGGGAATCGCCCCCGGAGGCTCCAGCGTCAACTTCCGCATCCAGGTCACCAACCTGGGCGGTGTGCCGATGGAGGTGAGGGTCTGGGACCCGCTGCTCGCCTTGGACGTGACGCTCCTGCTTCCGGCCGGCACGGGCTTCGCGGCTTGCCCCGAGGGGGTTTCCTCCGGCGGGTGCCTGGTGTTCGAGGTGCCGCTCTTCGAGGCGGAGGCGTCGTCGGTCTACCACGAGGTGGTCGTAACCGGTAGGGGGCAGGTGCCGGACGGTACGCCGTTCGTCCTCGAACGGCGGGCGGACAGCGTCTGTCCGAACACGCCGGGTCCCGGCCTGGGGGGCAGCGCCACGCGGGGGCCTGGTTTCTGGAAGAGCCACCCGGATTTCACGGCTCACCTCTGGTCTGCCCACGGGGTCGGTCCGCTCAGCTTCGGTTGGCGCTGGCTCGACAACACCGCCGAGCTCCTGGGCCTTTTCTGGGCCAACCCCACTTGGGAGACCACCGGGGGGAGGCGTAGCGCCCTCTGCAAGGCGCGAGTTTGCGCGTCCACCCAAGCCGCAGCCGCGCTTCTGAGCAACCGCCTGGGTAACGGCGCGCCCCTCCCCCGACCCTGGGAGGATGTGATGGCGGTCCTGAATGGATTCGACGTGTCGGCCATCAACGCGCTGGCGGCCGAGATGGAGGCTCACAACGAAAGCGGCGAGGGTGTGGCGATCCTCGACAGGGAGGGCTATCCCGTGGAGCCCGCGGACCCTCAGGGTTCGTTTGAAGCGGCCTCTCCGGCCGCGGTGGACTGCGTCATCTACCTCCCGCCGCCGGCGCCTCCGCCGCCGTTCCCCTGGAAGCGCCCATAAACAAGCAGGGGCCGGGGGCGTCCTCGGTATCCTGTGGATCGCGGTGGCGGTTCCCCGCGCCCGCGGAGTCGTCCCCCGCGGACGAAGGAGGCGCCGATGGCTGACCGAAACTCGCGTGCTGGCAGGGCGGGCTCCTCGTGGCCGACAACGCCTTCTTCTTCTCGCGGCTCCTGGAGGAGTCGCCCGAGGCCGCCGCGGTGCGCCTCTTTCACGAAGAGGCCGCCCGAGGCTTCGAGACCGCCTGCCTTCCCACGCCCGACGGCCTGCTGGTGGGCTTCCGCAGGTAGGAGGTCGTCGGGGCCCGCCGGCGGCGTCGGTCGCTAGACCTGGAGGGGAAAACCTCACACGTGCGCCGGTTCAGGGGCAGGAGCGAAACACGCCACTCTCCTGCGACTCGCCCGCGAACCGGGGACTGTTCGGGTTGTCTGCCCCCCTCCAGAAGCCGCGCGTCCTAGGCGGAATCCGGATCTCACGATCCGTACGGCTACGAAGTTTCCCCTGTTGCCGGTGGGAGCTCGTTGAGAACGAGCCAGTACAGGCCGAGATTGCGCACGGCCTCGGCGAACTCCGTGAATTCGACGGGCTTCCGAACGTAGCTGTTGGCGCCGGAATTGTACCCCTCCAGAAGGTCCCGCTGCTCCTTGGAGGAAGTGAGGATGACAACGGGCAGCAGCCGCGTCTTTTCGTTGGCGCGAATGCGCTTCAAAACCTCGAGACCGTCAATCTTCGGAAGCTTGAGATCCAGCAGGACCACGGCCGGAGGATCCTCGGTATTCCGGCCGGCGTGCGCCCCTTCGCCGAAGAGGTAGTCGAGCGCCTCGACGCCGTCGTGCGCCACCACCACGTTGTTCGCGATGTTGTGCTTCTTCAGCGCCCTCAGGGTCAGCGCTTCGTCCATCGGGTTGTCCTCGACAAGAAGAAAGGCTCTCTCTTTCATACTCTCTCCTCCAGGGTGAAGAAAAACGTCGCTCCACGCCCGACCGCGGCGTCCGTCCAGACCCGGCCGCCATGGCGGTGAATAATCCGCTGCACGGTCGCCAGCCCAATGCCGGTGCCCTCGAACTCGTTCGCCGAGTGGAGGCGCTGAAATACTCCGAACAGCTTCTGCGAGTAGGCCATGTTGAAACCAGCGCCGTTGTCGCGGACGAAGTAGACCACGCGATCGGTCTCCACGCGCTGGCCGAATTCAATACACGCCCGCTCGCGCTTGCTTGTAAACTTCCAGGCGTTGCCGAGGAGGTTCTCAAGCACCACGCCCAGGAGTCGCTCGTCACCCACGGCAGCCACCTTATCGGGGATGACCAGCTCGACCCTTCGGTCCGGATAGTCCCGTTGCAACCGCGCCAGCACGGTCCGAGCGATCTTCGCCAAGTCCAGTCTGGTTTGCCGGAGTTCCGCCCGGCTCACGCGCGAGAGCCCCAGCAGGTCGTCAATAAGCTGGGCCATCTGCTGCGCGGACTCGCGCACGTTATTCAGAAAAACCTTTCCCTCGTCGTCAATCTTGCCGGCGCAATCCTCGAGGAGGGCCTGGCTGAACCCGTCAATGCTCCGCAGGGGAGCCCGCAGGTCGTGGGCCACCGAGTAGCTGAACGCCTCAAGCTCTCGGTTGGCGGCGTCGGCTCCCGCCTTCGCCTGCCGCAACGCCTCCTCGGCCTGCTTCCGCTCGGCGATTTCCCTCGCCATCTCGCTATTGATCCGCTCCACTTTGCTCTTCTCGGTGTCAATGTCCTCCAGGATGTTCAGCACGGCCTTCTGCATCGCTTCCAGCCGTACCTTCTCGGCGGAAAAGTCCTCCAGGATGTTCAGAACCGCCCCCTGCCCCTCCGCGAGCTTGGCCCTCTCGTCGCTGAAATCCTCCAGAATGTTCAGAGCGGCCTTTTGAGCGGCTTCAAGCCTCTGTCTTTCGGCGCTGGAGTCCTCAAGGATGTTGAGGAAGGCACGCTGGGTGCCTTGAAGCCGCTCCTTCTCCTCGCTGAAGTCGCTGAGGATATTCAGGATGGCCTTCGTGGTGTCAGCCGGGTCCGCCGCCGGTTCGAACCGAGTGCCGGTCACGGCGCCTCCTTCCCGGGCGCGACCAGCTTCCGCAACTCCTCGATCTCCTTCTTGAGCTCGATCATCTTGAGCTCGCGACCGACGGTCAGCTTCTGGAACCGCTCAAGCTCCGCCAGCCTCTCGAGCTCCTTGCCGCGCTGCTCGGCGATCTCGGCCTCGGCGCTTTTCTGCGCCGTCACGTCGCGCGCGGCCGCGAAGACGCCGAGCACGCCGCCGGAGGTGTCCTTGTAGACCGAGGCGTTGTACAAGACCTCGGTCAGATGGCGGTCTCGGTGCCGAATCGTGAGGGGGTAATCGGTGACGGAACCCTTGGCGAAGACCTGCTGATAACCCTCGCGCGCCTTCTCGGGTTCGGTGAAGTAGTTGGAAAAGTCGGTCCCAATGAGATCCTCCCGGGGAACGCCGGTCACCTTGATGGTGGCCTCGTTCACGTCGGTGATCTTGCCCTCGGCGCTGATCGTAACCAAGGGGTCAAGGCTCGCCTCGATCAGGCTCCGGGCGTACTGCGAGGCGGAGCGCAATTGCTCCTCGGCCCGTTTCTTCTCCGAGATGTCGCTGCTCATGAGGAGATAGCCGATGGGATTACCCGCGGCGTCGTTGCGCCGCGTGACGACGACGCTCGCCTTGAAGCGGGTGCCATCCTTGCGAACGCGCTCGAACTCGCCTTCGGCGAGTCCTTTTTCATAGGCGCTTTCCAAGAGTTTCCTCACGTCTCCGGACTTCACGTCCTCCGGCGCGTGGAGGATCTCGGAGTTCTTCCCGAGGATCTCTTCGGCCGTGTATCCGTAGTTGCGGCGCGCGCCCTCGTTCCACGAGAGGATGCGCTGGTCCAAGTCCTTCCCGATGATGGAGTACTTGATGGAACTCTGCAGAATGTTGTCGAGGAGGTTCTTGGTCTCGGCGAAGTCGCGCATGACGCGCTTGGACTCCGTGACGTCTCGGGCCGCCGCGAAGACGCCGAGGACGTTTCCCCGCGCGTCCTTGTAGACCGAAGCGTTGTAGAGGACGTCGGTGAGGCGGCCGTCCTTGTGCCGGATGGTCAGCGGATAGTCGGTGACGAAACTCTTGGCGAAGACCTGCTGGTAACCCTCCCGGGCCTGCTCGGGTTCGGTGAAGTAGTCGGAGAAGTCGGTTCCGACGAGCCTCTCGCGCGGAACGCCCGTGACCTTGACGGTGGCCTCGTTCACGTCGGTGATCTTGCCCTCGGGGCTGATCGTGACGAGCGGATCAAGGCTCGCCTCGATCAGGCTGCGGGCGTACTGGGATGCGGTATCCGCCTTCTCTTCCGCACGCTTGCGGTCGGTGATGTCCCGCGCGATGGAGGACACGCCGATGAGTCTGCCGGTCGAGTTGTGGATGGGAGACACGGTCAACGAAACCAAGATGGCCTTCTGATCCTTCCTGATCCGGAGGGTCTCGTAGTGATCTACGCGCTTGCCGGCCCGGATCTTCTTGAGGATCGCTTCCATCTCGTCCGGCCGGTCCGGATGAATTGAGAAGCGAAACGGGCTTACCGACGATCTCGTCGGTCTTGTAGCCGTAGATCTGTTCAGCGGCCCGATTCCAGCTCGTAATGGTTCCGTCGAGGGTCTTGCTCATGATCGCGTCATCGGACGAATCAACGATAGACGCCAACAATGCGAGCCGGGCGTCGCTCTCCACGGCATTCTTCTGATCGGGTTTTGTCTGATTACGAGTGCGTTGGTCTTTTGCCATCCTCATTCCTCCACTCGAGGGTCGCCGTTTCCTCACGGTGCGCGTTCTTTGAGCAGAATCATGGCCGTCATCCGGCTGGGCTGGACGGGAAACGCTCGAGCAAGCCCTTTTACCCCTGTGATCCAACGGTGGAACGGCTTCAGTTTACTTATTATATGCATGAACCGCCGGATGTCAATTTCTTGCAGCGGAGAAAGAGAGGGGAGAACCGTTTGACGTGCCTGGCGGGGGACTCCGGCGACTAAGCCGCGCCGAAACGCTCTTCGGCTCATGCGGTCCCATCGCCGGGCGTACATCTCCCTTTTCGGTCTGCGCCCGCCACGCTGGGGGAGAGTCTATGGACCGCCGGCCGGAGGCGGGCCCTCTTCTCCGCCGTCGGCCTCGACGCTGATCTGGAGGGTGAATTCCGTGGGGATCCGCCCCAGCAGCTCCGGGGCCGGCGCCGTGAACTCCATCGCCGCGTGGTGCGAGCGCACCCGGTCGCCCTCCTCGTCCGTTTCGAACCCCACGAGCCAACAGCGGCGGACCATCCCCCGCACGCTCACCTCCCCCGAGGGCAGCTGGAGCCGCATCTCGTAGACCGCCCCGGCGGGGAGGGGCTTGCGGATGCGCAGCAGGATGCCCCCCTCCGAGACGTCCACCACCTGGGCCGAGGCGAAGGTCCTCACCTTGGCCGCAAGGGGGGCGATGAGCCGGAGCCTCTGGCTCTTGCGCCGCTCGGGCCCCGAGGCGGCCGACCGCTTCGGGGGGCGCCGGCGGTTCACCTCCACGGGCACGTGGGCGAAGCGGTCCACGTCCACGAGCCCCTGATCGGTGAGGCGCAGGCTGGGGATCACCGGCAGGGCGATGAAGGAGAGGGTCATGAAGGGGGCGGGCAGGACGCAACCCAGGGCCTTGGCCGCGGCGTGCAGCTCCCGCAGCCCCGCCGCCACCTCCGCCACGGTCCCCGTGGACATGAGTCCCGCGACGGGGAGCGGCAGGCGC
The DNA here is from genome assembly GCA_021814355.1 of Acidobacteriota bacterium. Taxonomy (GTDB): domain Bacteria; phylum Acidobacteriota; class UBA4820; order UBA4820; family DSQY01; genus JAEMPZ01. Next base: position 2,661 of record JAKAIJ010000091.1, on the reverse strand, counting down.
GCGAGCACCTGGTTTCCCTTCGCCACCGCGAGACCCCCGCCCATGCCCGCCACCACCCGTGCCGCGAGGGTCATCTCCTCGGGCGAACAGCCCACCACCACGAGGTTGTGGCTGTCGTGGCTCACGGTGGAGGCGAGGGCGCCGGCCTTGAGCGCGAACCCCTTGACGAAGCCGAGGCCCACGTTTCCGGTGCCCCGGTGGCGCTCGATGACGGCGGCGTACTGGAGGGGCTTGCCGGCCCCCGCCTCGCCCGCCTCGGCGGTCTCCTTGCGGGTGGTGATCTGGGCGGGCTCCACCCCGATGGCCAGCACCCTCCCCACCTTGGGGAATGCGGCGAGCCGCTCCTCGAGGTCGCCGGGGAGACGGACGGTCGCGGCCGCGGCGCGGCTGTTCTGCCGGAAGAGCGGCGCCACCATCTCGCCGCGGCGAGCCACCAGCCGGCCGGCGTGGTAGACCTCGCGGACCCGGAACTCGCGCAGGTCGTCGAGAACCACCAGGTCGGCCCGGAAGCCTGGGGCCACGCCGCCGCGGTCCCGCAGGCCATAGACCGCCGCGGGGTTGAGGGTGACCATCCTCAGGGCCTGGAGCGGGTCCCGGCCCGCCGCCACCGCGCGCCGTAGCGCGTGGTCCATATGGCCTTCGGAGAGCAGGTCCTCGGGGTGGAGGTCGTCGCTCACGATGCAGACGCGGTGGAGGTTGCCCGTGGTGACGGCGGGCAGGAGGTCCTTCAGGTTCCGGGCCGCCGAGCCCTCCCGGAGGAAGACGTACATTCCCCGGCGCAGCTTCTCTCGCGCCTCGGCCACGGTGAGGCACTCGTGGTCGGTGGAGATCCCCGCGGCCAGGTAGGCGTCCAGGTCGGACCCCGCGAGGCCGGGCGCGTGGCCGTCCACCGGCAGACCGCGCTCGCGGGCCGCCAGGATCTTCTCGAGCGCGTCCGGGAGGGTGCCGAGCACCCCCGGGAAGTTCATCATCTCGGAGAGCGCGGGGGCCGCCGGGTCCGCTTCGAAGGCCCGCCTTACGTCGGCGGGGCCCAGGGTCGCGCCGGAGCTTTCCAAGGGGGTGGCGGGGACGCAGGAGGGGACCGTGAAGCGGATGTGCAGGGGGAGCCCCTCGGAGGCCCTCCTCATGTACTCGATCCCCGGCAGGCCGAGGACGTTCGCGATCTCGTGAGGGTCGCTCACCACGAGCCCCGTGCCCCGGGGCACCACCGCCTCGGCGAATCCCTCCGGGGTCAGCATGGAGGATTCCACGTGGATGTGGGCGTCCGTAAAGGAGGGGGAGAGGAAGGCCCCCGCCAGGTCCACCACCTGCCGCGCCTCGCGCACCGCCCCGAGCGCGACGATCCGGCCCTCGGCGACGGCCACGGGCAGGTTGAGGGTCTCGGTGGTGAAGGTGGAGACCACGCGCCCGTTCACGAAGACCAGGTCCGCGGGCTCCTCGCCCCTCGCCACGCGGATGCACCGCGCCAGGCTCTCTTGGGTTTCGCGCTCGGCCACGTCCACCTCCCGCGCCCTCCGGGGCGGCTATGCCTCGTTCTCCAGCTCCACGAACAGGGTCTCGATCCCCAGCGCCCCGGCCACGTGGCCGGCCAGGGCCTTGACCCCCGCGCGCTCCGTGGCGTAGTGCCCCAGGGCTGCGAAGTTCAGTCCCAACTCCCGGCAGAGGTAGGTGACGGGCTCCGCCGACTCCCCGGTCACGTAGAGGTCGAGCCCCTCCCGGGCGGCCTGGACCGCCTCCTTGGCCGCCCCTCCCGAGACCAGACCCACCGTCCGGACCGCTTCGGGCCCCCCGGGAACCAGCATGGCGCGGTGGCCGTAGTAACCCTCGAGCGCCGCAACCACCTCGGAGCGCGCCCGGGGCCCGGGAAAGGCCCCCTTCCAGCCGAGCTTCATGCCGTGGTAGTCGCCGAAGGGGGCGAGCGCCTCCAGCCCCAGCGCCCGGGCCGCCACGGCGTTGTTGCCGAACTCGGCGTGGGCGTCCAGGGGAAGGTGGTAGGCGAAGAGGCTCAACTGCGGGACCAAAAGCGCCCTCAGCCGCGCGGCCAGGGCTCCCACGACGGGCTCCGCGCCCCGGCCCTTCCAGAGGAGACCGTGGTGGACCACCAGGGCGTCGGCCTCGGCTCCCGCGGCGCGCTCGAACGCCTCCTGGCAGGCGGAGACTGCGAAGGCGGCCTTTCGGACCTCGTCGCCCCCTTCCACCTGCAGACCGTTCAGGGCGTCGTCGTCGAAGGCGTCGAGCCGCAGGTACTCCCGCAGGTAGCGGTCCAGCTCCGTCCGGCGCACCTCAGCCCCCTTTGCCGCCCGCCGCCTCGATCTCGTCCAGCAGGGCCACCGCCCGGCGCAGGTGGGGGATGACGATGGAGCCGCCCACCACCAGCGCCACGTTGAAAGCGTCCAGGAGCTCCTCGCGGCCGCAGCCCTCCTCCCGACAGCGGAGGAGGTGGTAGGCGATGCAGTCGTCGCACCGCAGGACCATGGAGGCCGTCAGCCCCATCAGCTCCTTGGTCCGGGTGGGGAGGGCGCCGGGCGCGTAAGCCTGGGCGTCCAGGGCGAAGAAGCGCTGGAGCCCCTTGTGGCCAGACTCCAGGATCCGGGCGTTCATCTTCTCCCGGAAGCTCCGGAACTCCTCCAGCCGGTCGCCCATGGCTCCTCCTTCCTATAC
>JAKAIJ010000090.1 GCA_021814355.1 Acidobacteriota bacterium | reverse complement strand
TCGCGCATGGGCTTGATGGCGACGATGTTGCCCGGGGTCCGCCCGAGCATCTCCTTGGCCTCGGTGCCCACGGCCTCGACTTTGCCGGTCTTCTGGTTCACCGCGATGATGGAGGGCTCGCGCACGGTGATGCCCTTCCCCTTCACGTAGACGAGGGTGTAGGCGGTGCCCAGGTCAATGGCGAGGTCGTTCGAGAGGAAGGCGAAGGGGGAGCGGAGGCTGAAGGGCATCAGGCGGACTCCTCGGAGAAGACGGCGACGGCGTTCTTGCCGGCCGCCTTGACGGCGTACATGGCCTTGTCGGCCTTCTGGATGAGGGCCTGCGGGTCGTCGCCGTGATCGGGGAAGACCGCGACGCCGAAGCTGGCGGAGAGCTTGATGGCCACGCCGAGGCGGGGCACGTAGTTGAAGGTCTCGATGTCCGAGCGGAGCCGCTCGGCGACCACGAGGGCCCCCTCCGCGCCGGTGTTGGGGAGGATGAGGGTGAACTCGTCGCCGCCGTACCGGGCCACGATGTCCACGCTCCGGACGCCGGCCTTGAGGATCGCGGCCACGACCTTGAGGGTCGCGCTGCCGACGAGGTGGCCGTTGAGGTCGTTGACCAGCTTGAACCCGTCCAGGTCCAGGAAGAGGACCGCCACGGGGAAGCCGTAGCGGCGCCCCATCCCCATCTCGTGCGCCAGGGCCTGGAAGAGGTAGCGGGAGTTGTAGAGCTGGGTCAGGTCGTCCACGAGGGTCAGCTGCTGGGTCCTCTCGAAGAGCTGGGCGTTGCGCAGCGCGATGGCGGCGGGCTCGAGGAAGAGCTGGACCGTTTCGAGGTCCGCCTCGGTGAAGTCGCCCTCCGACTTGTTCAGGATCTCGACCACGCCGAGGATGCGGTCCTGGTGCTTCAGGGGGGCGGCCAGGAGCGAGCGGGTCTTGAAGGAGGTGAGCCGATCCGGCTCCGGGTTGAACTGGGGGCAGGCGCCGGTGTCGTTGACCACCATGGGGCTTCCCGTGGTGGCCACGGCGCCGGCGATGCCCTGGCCCGGGGGGATGCGGATCTCCTTCAGCGGGCCGGCCTTGTTCCCGAGCGCCTCGCGGAAGTAGAGGTGGCCGTCGGACTCGTCCACCAGCAGGAGGCTCCAGGCTTCCGCCTTCACCAATTGCTGGACGCGGTCCATGATGTACCCGATGACGGCGTCGGGCTCGAGGAGCGAGTTGGCCGTGCGCACCACCTCGGCGAGCAGGCGAAGATGCTCCGACTTGCGTTGGAGCTGTTCGCCCAGGTCGCTGGTGGCGTCCGCCCCGGCGTCAATAGCCGGCCGACTGGAAGACCTTGCGCCAGACTTTCTCATTGCCTTCCTCGTCGAAGGCGCGCACCTGCACGGGTTGGTTCCCCTTGTCGGTGAACAGCTCGATCTTGCTGAAGGACCCGTCGGCGCTCACGGGGACCTCGATCTCGTTCACGGAGACCGCCACGCCGGGGTCGGTCTTGCCCTGGAGGATGACCCCGTCTCCGATAGGGGTGGCCTCCACCTCGAGCCGGAGGTTGCGCGGAACCCTGACGTGCTGGATCACCTGAATGATGCGGAACCGGATCGTGGGGGACCAGTAGGCCTTGTCGTCGCCGCCCGAGGAGCGCAGGCGCCAGTAGTAGGACCCGGCCGGCAGCCCGTCCACGGTGATGCGGTCGCCGCGCACCACCTGCTCGGCTGTGAGCAGGCTGGAGAAGAGGGGTTTGGCCGACAGCTGGAAGACGACGTCCGAGGTGGAGCCGCCGCGCCACTCGAAGGTTATGGGGGTTCCGGAGGGGTTGTCCACCCGCAAAACCTGCTGGTCGCGCGGCCCGATGACGCTCGGGGGGGCCACCAGCGGGTTCTGGGAGATGATCCCCTGCGCGGACGTAATGATGGCGGTGCCGCTGGCGCCCGCCTCCACCGTCTGGGTCTTTCCGCCCGATTCGATCTCGCCGGCGCCCCTGTAAATCTGGGTCGTCGTGGGTCCGCCCTCGGTGTGGGAGACGGCCATCCGGGAGTCGGCCTTGGGGCTGATCTTGGCGTCCTCGGTGGCGATGTAGGTCTCGTCCTTCGGACTCATGTTCTCGGGGGTCGTGGTCTCGACCTGCCCCCCCTTGACCACCACCTCGATCTTGCTGCCGCCCTGGGAGGAGACGGTCAAAGCCTGGATGACGACCAGCGAGTCGGGGGCGATGGTCTGGAACTGCCCGTTGGGGTACTTGATCTTGGCGTACCCGCTCTTGGAGGTCTTCACGATGTCCCCGTTCTCCAGGAGCATGTTCTCCTTGGCGGAGGTGAAGAGCTGGTTCCCCGCCTTCTTCACCTCCACGCTGCCCTCCTGGCTCACCAGGAACGCGACGTTCGTGGGGGGGGGCTCGATGTTCTTCAGGGTCGCGAGGACCTCGGTGGCGACGGCCAGCGCCACGGGGTAGTGCTGGGCCGCGTACTCGGTGCGGGCCGTCTCGAGCTTCGCCCGGGCGCGCGTGAGGGTCTGCCGGAGCGGGTCCGGCGCGTCCGGGGAATCCATGGACTCCAGCTTCTGCTGGGCCTTGGCGATGGCGGCCTCCGCCCGAACCTGCGGGTTCTGGTGGGTGCGCCAGTAGTAGTAGCCGCCGCCCAGCCCGCCGCCGATCAGGATGATCAGCGCGACGATGACGAAGACATCACGGTAGCGGATGACGACCCAATCCATGTCACGTCCGCGTTTTGCAGCCATCGGCGCGCCCTCTCTCCAGTGAAGCCACTATAATCCAATTCGCGCCCGGCCTCAAGGAATTGCGCGGTTCCGGCGCCGGAGGCTTGCCTCCCGGCGGGGCCTCCCCGATAATCTCCGGAAGGGAGGTGGCCGTGGAAGGGGTGCAGACGGCGGCGGGAAAGAAGCCGACGATGGCGGTTTTCTGGGTGGTGATGGGGCTGGCGGGCCTGCTGCTCCTGGCCTTTCTCTTCAAGGCCAGGGACCAGGCGGGCGAGCTCCGCGGGCTGGTGGCGCCCGCAGGCGTGGCGGACCCCGGCTCCCGCGGGAATCTGCCAGAGTTCTCGCTCGAGCGCATCACCGGCGGGGAGGGAATGCCCGTGACCCCGGAACAGCTGCGGGGCCGCCCCGCGGTGATCCACTTCTGGGCCACCTGGTGTCCACCCTGCCGGGCCGAGTTTCCCCAGTTCGCGCGCTACGCGGACGGCGCCGCGGGGCGGGGCGACGTGGCCGTCCTCGCGGTCTCCCTCGACGAGAAGCCCGACCCGGTGGAACCCTTCGTGGTCCGCGCCGGGGTCCCCATGCTGCCCGTCTACTGGGACGCGGGCAGGCTGGCAGGGGCGCTGCACGTCACCGCGATCCCCACGACGCTGATCGTGGACAAGGCGGGGCGGATCGCCTTCCGCGCCGAGGGCGTCCAGGACTGGACCGAATCGGGCGTGCCCAAGCGGGTGGCGGAGGTGGCGGGTGAATGAGGGACTCTTCGCACCGGCCGGGGGCGTCCTCCGGGGCGAGGTCCTCATCGGCGGGAGGTGGTACGACAAACCCGAGCGGCTGGAGTCCCGGGACCCCGCCACCGGCGAGCTTCTGGGCACGGTCCCTCTATGCAACCGCGAGGATGTGGCCCTCGCCGTGGCGGAGGCCCGGAGGGCGGCCCCCGGCTGGGCGGGGATGCCCGTGCGCGGCCGGCTCGACCTTCTCGAGGTGCTGGCCCGGCTCCTCCACCGGGAGGGTGACGCGCTCGCCAGCCTCGTCACCTACGAGAACGGCAAGCCGCTCCAGGAGTCCCTGGCGGTGGATCTCCAGGGCGCCCTGGACCTGCTCGCCGGGCTGGTCCGGGGGGCCGGTCCCCGTTTGAGACCCCAAAGGGTCCGGACCTCCAGCCCGCTCCTCTGGGGAAAGTCCCACCGCCTCCACCGCGTGCCCCTGGGGGTGGTCGGGGTCATCTCTCCCTGGAACCTCCCCCTTGCCATCCCGGTGGGACAGATCGCGCTCGCCCTGGCGGCCGGGAACACGGTGGTCTTCAAGCCCTCGGAACTGGCCCCCCTCGTGGCGGCGAAGCTCTCGACCCTCATCCAGCGTGCCGGCCTTCCCGCCGGCGTCTTCAACCTGGTCACGGGGGACCGCGACACCGGGGCGTTCCTGGTGGAGAGCGGCGTGGACGGGCTCCTCTTCACGGGGAGCACCTCCACGGGGAGGAAGATCCTGGCCGCCCTGGCGGGCCGCCTCACCCGCACCCAGATGGAGCTGGGCGGCAAGGACGCGTTCCTGGTCCTTCCCGACGCCCCCTTCGAGAGGACCGTGAACGGCGCCGTCTGGAACGGCTGCTTCGGCTCGGGCCAGGTCTGCTCCTCCTCCGAGAGGTACTACGTCCACCGGTCGCTCTACCCGCGCTTCGTGGAGGCGGTGACCGAGCGCGTCGCGCGGCTCAAGGTGGGCTCGGGGTTCGACCCCGAGACCCAGGTGGGGCCGATGATTTCCGAGGCCCAGCGGGACAAGGTCCACCGGCAGGTGCAGGAGGCGGTGGCGGGCGGGGCGCGGGTGCTGTGCGGCGGCGGACCCCTTTCGGGCCCGGGCTTCTTCTTCGCGCCGACGGTCCTGGTGGACGTCCCCCCAGGTTGCAACCTCATGCGGGAGGAGACCTTCGGCCCCGTCCTGCCTCTCGCGCCCTACGACGACCTCGACCAGGCGGTGGCCCTCTGCAACGACAGCCCCTACGGGCTCTCGGCGTCGGTCTGGACCGCGGACCTGCACGCGGGCGAGGCCCTCGCCCGCCGCCTGGAGGTGGGAAGCGTATGGGTCAACGACGCCTCCTACACCCACGGCCAAGCGAGCTGTCCCTGGGGCGGGGTCAAGGCCTCTGGGGTAGGGCGAACCCACTGGACCGGCGCTCTCGACGAGCTCACTACCCTTCGGCTCGTGGGGATGGACCGGGGGCGAGCCGCCCGCGAGCTCTGGTGGTTTCCTTACGGAAAGGACGGACTCGAGCTCGCCCGCGCCTTCCGCGAGCTTCTCTGGGAGCGGGGGCTGGGGCGGGTGGGACCCGCGGCCCGGGTCGCCGTCCGGCTCTTCCGGGTCCGGAGCGCTTCGTGAGCGCCCCGCGGGTGGGCATCACCGCGGACTGGGTCGAACGGGACGGCCGTCTCTGGGCCACCTTGGACCGGCAGTACACCGACTGGCTCGCGCGCGCGGGGTTTCGTTCCGAGATCCTTCCGGCGGAGCCCGGCCGGGAGGAGCGGGCCCTCCAAGGGCTCCAGGCGCTGGTCCTCTCGGGCGGAGGAGACCTGCTGCCCGAGTTCTACGCCGGCAACCCCGTCGCTCTCCCCGAGGAGCGGTTCTCGCACCGGGACCGGTCGGCCTTCGAGATCGCGCTCGCCTGGCGCGCGACCCGGCTGGGCCTGCCGGTCCTGGGCATCTGCCTCGGGTGCCAGACCCTAAACGTGGCCTTCGGCGGAGACCTGGTGCGCCACCTCCACGATCCCCACAGCCGCCACCGGCGTCCCGCCCCGGGGCGATCCAACCCGCGCCATCGCCTCCGCGCGGTCCCCGGCACGCGCGTGGCCGCCTTCGACCCCACCCCAGACACGAGGGTCTGCTCCTCCCACCACCAGGCGATCGCCCGGGTGGCCCCAGGCTGGCGAGTCTCGGCCTGGGGGCCCGGCGAGGTGGTGGAGGCCATCGAGTGCCCCTCCTTTCCCAACGTCCTGGGCGTCCAGTGGCACCCCGAGCGGACCCCCCATTCACCCCTCTCGGAGAAGCTCGCTCGGTGGTTCCTCGACGCGGCGCGGGCCCGCCGTCCGGAGCCATGAGCCGCGACGGGGAACCGGACTTCGACGCCCTCCTGGGTCCCGGTGGGGCGCTGTCCGCGCTGGGCGGCTTCTACGAGCACCGCCCAGGGCAAGTGGAACTGGCGCGGGCCATCTGGCGTCTCTTCGCGGAGGGCGGGTTCCTGCTGGCGGAGGCCGGGACGGGCACGGGTAAGAGCCTGGCCTACCTCCTGCCCGCCCTCCACTCCGACCGCCGGGTCCTCGTCGCCACCGGCACCAAGGCCCTCCAGGAGCAGCTCTCCCGCAAGGACGTGCCCCTCTGCGCGCGGCTGCTCCAGCGCGAGGTGAAGGCGGTCACGGTGAAAGGGCGGGCCAACTACCTCTGCCTCCACTACTGGGAGCGGTTCAAAGCCGAGCCGCTCCTGCGGGACCGCCGGGAGGCCCGCTACCTGGACCGCATCGGTCGCTGGGCGCAGACCACCAGGACCGGCGACCGGGCCGACCTGGAGGGGGTTCCCGAGGATCTAGCCCTCTGGAGCGACATCAACGCCCGCGCCGAGCGCTGCCTGGGCACCCGGTGCCCCGTCTACCGGGACTGCTTCGTGGTGAAGCTCAAGCGCGAAGCCGAGGCGGCGGAGCTCGTCGTCACCAACCACCACCTGCTCTTCGCCGACCGGATGGTGAAGGGGCGGTGCGGTGCGGGGGCCCTCCCCGAGTACACCCACCTGGTCTTGGACGAGGCCCACGACGCGGAGGACGCCGCCACCTCTTTCTTCGGCACCGCGGCGAGCCGGCGGGGGCTCCAGGAGTGGCTCCACGATGCCGGCAAGGCCGTTCCGCCCGACCATCCCGCCCTGGGGGAATCGCTCGCTGGGGCCGTGGCCGCCGCCCAGCGGTACTTCGCCCCCTGGGAGCAGGGAGGGGAGCGGCGGACGGTGATCACCGCCGCTTCCGCCCCTCCCTACGAGAGGGAGCTGCGGTCAAGATTGGAGGCCGGGCTCGACGTGGCGGCCCTGGAGCTCGAGGCGGCGGAGGGAACCTCCGAGGAGGCCCTGGGGCTCCTCGAGCGGCTGGAGAGCTGGCGGGAGGCTTTCTCCTTCGCGCTGGACTCCGTGGACGACGCCTACGTGCGGGCCGTGGAGGTGCGGGGCAAGAACGTGGTCTTCACGGCGAACCCCATCGAGGTGGCGCCCATCCTGAAGGAGCGGCTCTGGTCGTCCCTGAAGGCGGCGGTCCTCACCTCGGCCACCCTCTCCGCGGGCGGCTCCTTCGCTTTCGTCCGGGACCGGTTGGGGCTGGACCCCGAAACGGCCCGGGAGATGGCCCTTCCCAGCCCCTTCGACTACGCCTCCCAAGGACTCCTCTACGTGCCCGAGCGGTTTCCCGATCCCTCGGACCCGCACTTCCCCGAGGCGGCCCAGGAGGAGGTCCTCCGGCTCGTCCACGCCTCCGGGGGGCGGGCCTTCGTCCTCTGCACCTCGGTGAAGAGCATGCGGGCCCTTGCGGAGTTCCTCACGGCCGCCTCGCCCTTTCCGCTGCTCGTCCAGGGCGACGAGCCCAAGGGGCTCCTGCTCGAGCGGTTCCGGGCCGCGGGCAACGCCGTCCTGGTGGCCACGGCCTCCTTCTGGCAGGGGGTGGACGTGCAGGGCGAGGCGCTCTCGCTGGTTGTTTTGGACAAGCTCCCCTTCGCCTCGCCGGGCGACCCCCTCACCCAGGCCCGCATCGAGCGGCTGAAGCGGACGGGGAGGGACCCCTTCTCGGAGTACCAGCTCCCGTGCGCCGCTATCCTCCTCCAGCAGGGGGCGGGGCGGCTCATCCGCTCCCGGCAGGACCGGGGCGTGGTGGCCTGCCTGGACGTGAGGCTCCGCCGGAGAGCGTACGGGAAGCTCCTGCTGAGGGGGCTCCCGCCCTTCGCCACCGCCGGCGACTTCGAGGCGGTCCGCGCTTTTTTTTCGTGACGGACCTGGCGATACACTTTGCGGCCCGCTGTCCGCCACCGGCCGATCCATGCACCGGCCCCGCCGGTAAGCCGGGCAGGTGACGGCTCCGCTCCAGGGCCTTGGGAGACCCGCGGGGCTCCTTAGCCGCCGTGCCGCATGCTCACCTCAAGGTGAAGTTCACCGTCACGAACGTGATCACCAAGACGGAGTTGCCCCCCGCGTCCACGGAGCGCGTGTAGCGCCACTGGCGCACCGCCGCGAGGGCGGACTCGGTGAAGAGGGGGTGGGTGCTGGTCACCACCTCCGCCGCGGCCACGCGCCCCTCTTCGTCCACGGTGAGCTTGAGCACCACCCGTCCCGGCGTGCCCATGGCGCGGAGGGCGGGAGGATACCCGGGGTCCACCTGGTGGAGCAGCCGCGGGGGAGTGGGGAGGCTGTAGTCCGGCACCAGTGCCGGGGCGGGCGGGCGGGGGTCGCTCCACTCGTTCCCGGGGCCCGGTGGGAACAGCTCCTGGTCCGAGGGATCGGGCTCCGAGGTGTTCTGGACCGCCACCGGAGGAGCGGGCTGGATGCCGGTCGGCACGTCGCTGGGGGCCCGAAAGGGCGTTGCGGGAGGGGGGGACTTCGGCCCCGTCACAGCCGGGGGCTTGGTGACATGAGGCTGTAACTGGACCGGGATAGCCGGGGGCGCCGGAAGGAACCGAATCCTCGTCTCCGGCGGGGCGATCTCCACGGGGCCATAGAGGGCGCGGACCAGCAAGAGCCCGCCCAGGACGAGATGGAGAGCCGCCGCTACGGGAATGCTCACGAGGGCCCGCAGGCCGGGTTTCTCCCGTTTGGTGATCACCAGGGCGTCGAACATGGGCCACCTCCTTTCCCTCGCTTCTGCGCCGTGAGACCGGAGGCGGGCGGCGAGGTTCCACAGGGCGCGAAACGGAGGAGGCCCGCCTTGCGGCGGACCTCCGAAGGGACCCCTCTCTACGGAAGGAATCAATCCGCCATGAACGCCACGGTGGCGGCCCCCCCCGAACCTTTGCAGGTGTCGAGGAGGGAGATCAGCCGGTCATAGGGGACGCCGCCGTCCATTGGATATGGCGGTCGAGTGAGACCGGAACTCGCGGGAAAGGTTCCCCGGGAAATGGAGACTTACCGGCGGCCGGTGGAACGAAAAAGGGGCCCCGAAGGGCCCCCAGGGGTTCGCGAGCACCGGCGTGGGCTACTTCATCTCCACGTCGGGGATGCGCATGCCGTAGAAGGAGCGCCAGATGAAAACCACGGCGACCAGGAAGAAGCAAAGCGCCGCTACGTGGGCGGTGGCGGGGTTCAGCTCGATGGCGAGCTCCACGGCGAGCAGGCCGAAGAGGGTCGTGAACTTGATGACCGGGTTCATGGCCACCGAGGAGGTGTCCTTGAAGGGGTCGCCCACGGTATCGCCCACGACCGTCGCGGCGTGGAGCTGGGTGTTCTTGGACTTCAGCTCGGTCTCCACGAGCTTCTTGGCGTTGTCCCAGGCGCCGCCGGCGTTGGCCATGAAGATGGCCTGGTAGAGGCCGAAGAGGGCGATGGAGATAAGGTAGCCGATGAAGAAGTAGTGGTTCACGCAGGCGAAGGCGAGGGTGGAGAAGAAGACGGCGAGGAAGATGTTGAACATCCCCTTCTGGGCGTATTGCGTGCAGATTTCGACCACCTTCTTGGAGTCCTCCACGGAGGCCTTTCCGGCGCCCTCGTGGAGCTTGATGTTCTTCTTGATGAACTCCACCGCCCGGTACGCCCCCGTGGCGACGGCCTGGCAG
>JAKAIJ010000089.1 GCA_021814355.1 Acidobacteriota bacterium | reverse complement strand
AGAGGACCTCGGGGGCGAGCGAGATGATCTTCATGAACCTGCGCTCGCGGAGCTCGCGCGCCACCGGCCCGAAGACGCGCGTTCCCACCGGCTCGTTCTTCTCGTCCACCAGCACGGCCGCGTTCTCGTCGAAGCGGATGTAGGAGCCGTCGCGCCGCCGCGTCTCCTTGACGGTGCGGACGATGACGGCCTTGACCACTTTCCCCTTCTTGATCGCGGCCTGGGGCGCGGCCTCCTTCACGGAGCAGGTGACGACGTCGCCAAGGCGGGCGTAGCGCCCCGCCGTGCTCCCGCCCTTCATGCGGATGCAGGCGATCCTCTTCGCCCCCGAGTTGTCCGCGACCTGCAGGATGGTCCCCATCTGGATCATGGCGGTTCCTCCGGACCCCGGTGGCTACCGGGCCTTCTCCAGGATGCGCCGCACCGCCCAGTGCTTGTCGCGGCTGAGGGGGCGGGACTCGATGATCTCCACCTTGTCGCCCACGCCGCAGGCGTTGGCGGCGTCGTGCGCCTTGAAGCGCGCGCTGCGCTTGACGACCTTCTGGTAGGCGGCGTGGAACATGCGTCGCTCCACGCGGACGACTACCGTCTTGTCCATCTTGTCCGAGACCACCACGCCCACCTTGGTGGTGCGGTGGCGCGTCGGGGCCTTCTTCTCGCGGCTCTCCATGGCTCAGCTCCCCTTGACGGACCGCTGCTTCTCGGCCAGGACGGTCTTCACGCGGGCCAGGCCCCGCCGGTAGTCGCGGAGCACGGTGGGGTGCTCCACCTGGCCCGCGGCCTGCTGGAACCGCAGCTTCATCAGGTGGTCCGCGATCTCGCTCGCCTCGCGCTGCAGGTCCTCGGCGGAGAGGTCCCGCATCTTGGCGGCCTGCCTCAGTTCCTTGGGCTTCATCATGATGCGAACTCCTGCTCTTTGCGCGCCACGAAGCGCGTGGCCATGGGAAGCTTGTGCGCCGCGAGGCGGAAGGCCTGCTCGGCGATCTCGCGGGTGACCCCCTCGAGCTCGAAGAGGACGCGGCCGCGCTTCACCACGGCGACCCAGCCCTCCAGGTTCCCCTTGCCCTTGCCCATGCGGGTTTCGAGGGGCTTCTTGGTGTAGGGCTTGTCCGGGAAAATGCGGATCCACAGCTTCCCCCCGCGCTTGACGTGACGGTTGATGGCGATGCGGCTGGCCTCGATCTGGCGGTTGGTGACCCAGGCCGCCTCGAGGGCCATGAGCCCGAAGTCGCCGAAATCCACGTGGTCCCCGCCCTTGGCCGGACCGGAACGGCGCCCGCGCATCTGCTTGCGATACTTGACCTTCTTCGGCATCAACATGGTGTCGCTCCCTCCGGGCTAGCTGCCGACCTTCTCGCCCTTGAAGATCCAGACCTTGATCCCGATGATCCCGTAGGTGGTACGGGCCTCCCCCAGGCCGTAGTCAATGTCGCTGCGCAGCGTCTGCAGCGGAAGGCGGCCGTCGAGGTACCACTCCGAGCGCGCGATCTCGGCGCCGTTGAGGCGGCCCGCCACCCGGATCTTGATGCCCAGGGCGCCGAACTTGCCGGCCATCTCGATGGCGCGCTTCATGGCCCGCCGGAACGCCACCCGCTTGATGAGCTGGAGCGCGATGGAGTCGGCGACGAGCTGGGCGTCGAGCTCGGGGCGGTGGATCTCGTCAATCTTGACGTAGACCTCCCGGCCCGTGCGCTTCTGCAGCTCGTCCTTGAGGCGGTCCACCTCCGCGCCCTTCTTGCCGATGATGATCCCCGGGCGGCTGGTGGCGAGCGCCACCGTGAGCTTCTTGCCCGCGCGCTCGATCTCGATCTTGGAGACGCCCGCGTGCTGGAGCTTCTTCCGGAGCTCCTCGCGCAGCTCCAAGTCCTCGTGGAGCAGCGTCCGGTACTCCTCGCGCTTGGCAATCCAGCGGGACTCCCAGACCTTGTTGAACCCCAGCCGGAAACCAACGGGGTGGACTTTCTGGCCCAACGCACACCTCCCGAAGGCCCTGAGGGCCTACCTGGTCTTCTCCTCGAGGCGGACCTCGATGTGGCTCTGCCTCCGCACGAAACGGTAGGCCCGGCCCATGGGCGCGGGCAGGGTCCTCCGGCGCATTTTCAGCGACGCGCCGTCCACCGTGACGGAGGAGACGTACAGCTTGTCCACGTCCACGCGGCCCTTGGCGCCGGTCGCGGCGTTGGCCACGGCCGCCTTGAGCAGCTTGCTGAAATCCTTGGCCACCCGCTTCCGGGTGAAGCGCAGAGCGGCCAGGGCCTCGGAGACGAGGCGCCCCCGGATCTGGTCCGCCACGAGGCGGGCCTTCTGGGGCGAGACGCTCACGTACCGGACGGAAGCCTTGACGGTCATGCGGCGCCTCCTACTTCTTCACGACCTCGGCCTTGCGGGCGCCGGTGTGGCCCCGGAAGGTCCGGGTGGCAGCGAACTCGCCCAGGCGGTGGCCGATCATGTTCTCGGTGATGTAGACCGGCACGAACTTCTTGCCGTTGTGGACCGCGATCGTGTGGTTGAGCATCGCGGGGACCACCATGGAGCGGCGGCTCCAGGTCTTGATCACCTGCTTCTTGTCCGAGGCGTTCATGTCGTCCACCTTCTTCATGAGGTGGTCGTCCACGAAGGGGCCCTTCCTGAGCGAGCGGGACATCTAGCTTCTCCTCTTGAGGATGAACTTCGTGGTGCGCTTGTTCCGGCGGGTCTTGTAGCCCTTGGTGGGCTGGCCCCACGGCGTCACCGGGTGGCGCCCGCCCTTGGTCTTGCCCTCGCCGCCGCCGTGCGGGTGGTCAATGGGGTTCATGGCGGTGCCGCGGACCTTGGGCCGGCGGCCGAGCCAGCGGGTGCGGCCGGCCTTCCCCAGGACCACGTTCTTGTGGTCGAGGTTCCCCACCTGACCCACGGTGGCGAAACAGTTGATGTTGACCATCCGCATCTCGCCGGAGGGCATGCGCAGGGTGGCGTAGTGCCCCTCCTTGGCCATGAGCTGGACGGCGGCGCCCGCGGAGCGCGCGAGCTGGCCGCCGCCGGCGATCTTCAGCTCCACGTTGTGGACGAGGGTGCCCACCGGAATCTTGCGCAGCGGCAGGGCGTTGCCGGTGGCCACCTCGGCGCCCTCGCCCGCCAGGACGCCCTGGCCGACCGAGAGGCCCTCGGGGCAGAGGATGTACCGCTTCTCGCCGTCCGCGTAGAAGAGGAGGGCGAGGCGGCACGTGCGGTTCGGATCGTACTCGATGGCGGCGACCTTCGCGGGAACGCCGTGCTTGTCGCGCTTGAAGTCCACCACGCGGTAGTGGCGCTTGTGGCCGCCGCCGCGGCGCCGCACGGTGATGCGTCCGTGGGCGTTGCGCGCGCCGATGCGCTTCTTGGGCTCGAGCAGGCCCTTCTCGGGCGCGGTCTTCGTGACCTCCTCGAAGGTCGGGTTCGTGATGTACCGGCGGCTCGGGGTGGTGGGCTTGTAGGTCTTGATCGCCATGGCTCTGCCTCACATTCCCTCAAAGTACTCGACGGGCTTCTGGCCCTTTTTCAGGGTCACGTAGGCCTTCTTGCGGTCGGGGCGCCTGCCCTCGGTCCGGCCCATGCGCTTCCACTTGCCCAGGGCGTTCACGATGCGCACGGCCTCGACCTTCGCGCCGAAGGCCGCCTCGACGGCGCGGGCCACGTCAATCTTGTTGGCGGAGGGCGCCACCTCGAAGGCCAGCGTGTTCCGCCGCTCCTTCGCGAGGAGGTTCTTCTCCGTGAGCAGCGGCCGGATCAGGACGGTCTGCGGCGACTTCATGGCTTCAGGTCCTCCGCGAGCTTCAGCAGGGCCGGCTCGGTGAAGACGACGGTCTGGTACCGCGCCAGGTCGTAGGCGTTGAGCTCGGAGACGCGCGAGACTTTCACGCCCGGCAGGTTGCGGCTGGCGAGGGCCACGGGGCGCGCCACCTCCACGTCCACGAGGAGGAGGCTCTTGGCGCTGTCCACCAGCCCGCCGTAGCGCTTGAGGAACTCCCGGGTCCGGGGGGCGTCCACGGCGAGGGAGTCGAGCACCTTGAGCGAGCCGCGCCGGAGGCGTTCCGACACGAGGGAGCGCAGGGCGCCGCGGCGCACCTTCTTGGGCACCGCGTAGGAGTAGTCGCGCGGCTTGGGCCCGAAGACGATGCCGCCGTGGTACCAGAGCGGCGAGGTCCGCTCGCCCACGCGGGCGCGGCCGGTGTGCTTCTGCTTCCAGAGCTTCTTCCCCGACCCGGAGACCTCGTCGCGGCGCTTGGTGGAGGCGGTGCCCAGGCGCTGGTTGGCCCGGTAGTTGCGCACCGCCTCGTAGACGAGGTCCCGCCGGTAGGGGGTGGCGAAGATCTCCTCGGGGAGGGCGAGCTCCCGCTGGGGCTCCAGAGACGCGTTCAGGACGGGTACGTTCACCATGGCCGACCTCACCGGATCCCGTGCACGAGCACGAGGGCACCGCGGGGGCCGGGGACGGCGCCGTGCACGAGCAGCGTCCCGTTCTCCGCGTCCACCTTGATGAGCTTCAAGTTCTTGACGGTCACCCGGCCGCTCCCCATCTGGCCGCCCATACGCAGGCCCTTGAAGACGCGGGATGGGTCGGAGGAGGCGCCGATGGAGCCGGGGGCCCGGTGGAACATCGAGCCGTGGGTGGCGCGCCCGCCCTTGAAGTGGTGGCGGACGACGACGCCCTGGAAGCCCTTGCCCTTGCTCGTGCCCACCACGTCCACGGTGGTGATCCCCTCGAAGGCGCCGGCGGCGATGGTGGCGCCCACGTCCAGGCCCTTGAACTCGCCGCGCAGCTCGCGGACCGCCTTCACCGAGGAGGCACCCGCCTTCTTGAGGTGTCCCGCCAGCGGCTTCGTCACCGCGCGTCGGCCGACCTTCTCCACGAGGCCGATTTGGATGGCGTGGTAGCCGTCCGTGTCCGGGCTCTTGCGCTGGAGGACGACGCAGGGGCCCGCGGCGATGACCGTCACCGGCACCGCCGCGCGGCCCTCGTCGAACACCTGCGTCATCCCCAGCTTGCGCCCCAGGATGCCGATCTTCATCGTCTCTCTCCTCAAGCCTTGGTCGCCCGGGGGCGACATGCTTGCCCGCGGCCTCATTCGCCCCGGGGCGGGGTTCCCGCCGGTCGTCCGGCGCCCCCGCCTACTTCGTAAACGCCTTGATCTCCACGTCCACGCCGGGGGGAAGGTTCAGCTTCATGAGCGCGTCCACGGTCTGCGGCGTCGGGTCGTAGATGTCGAGCAGCCGCTTGTGGGTTCGCATCTCGAAGGACTCCCGGGACTTCTTGTCCACGTGGGGCGAGCGGTTGACGGTCCAGATCGCCCGGTCGGTGGGGAGCGGGATGGGCCCCTTCACCCGCGCGCCGGTGCGCTTGGCCGTCTCGACGATCTCCTTGGTGGAGCGGTCCAGGATCCAGTAGTCGTACGCCAGAAGGCGTATGCGGATCTTCTCGTTCAGCATGAGCTCCTAGCTCCTACTCCACGATCTCCGTGATGGTGCCGGCGCCGACGGTGCGGCCGCCCTCGCGGATGGCGAACCGGAGGCCCTTCTCCATGGCGATGGGAGAGATGAGCGTCACGACGATGCTCACGTTGTCCCCGGGCATGACCATCTCGCGGTCCGCGGGCAGCTCCACGTTGCCGGTCACGTCGGTCGTGCGGAAGTAGAACTGCGGGCGGTAGCCCTTGAAGAACGGCGTGTGGCGGCCGCCCTCCTCCTTGTTGAGGATGTAGGCCTCGGCCTTGAACTTCGTGTGGGGCGTGATGGAGCCCGGCTTGGCCACGACCTGGCCGCGCTCGACCTCCTCCTTCTTGGTGCCGCGGAGCAGGAGCCCGACGTTGTCGCCGGCCTGGCCCTGGTCCAGCAGCTTGCGGAACATCTCGACGCCGGTGATGACCGTCTTGAAGGTGGGCTTGAGGCCGATGATCTCCATCTCCTCCTGGACCTTCACGATGCCGCGCTCGACGCGACCGGTGACGACGGTGCCGCGGCCGGAGATCGAGAAGATGTCCTCGATGGGCATGAGGAAGGGCTTGTCAATGTCGCGGACCGGCTCGGGGATGTAGCTGTCGCAGGCCTCGAGCAGGTCGGCGATGCACTTGGCGTCGGGGCCGTTCGGGTCGTCGGACTGGCCGGCTTTGAGGGCGGAGCCCCGGATCACGGGGGTCTTGTCGCCGGGGAACTGGTAGGCGGAGAGCAGGTCGCGGACCTCCATCTCGACGAGCTCGAGCAGGTCGGGGTCGTCCACCTTGTCGCACTTGTTGAGGAAGACGATGATATAGGGCACGCCGACCTGGCGGGCGAGGAGGATGTGCTCGCGGGTCTGGGGCATGGGGCCGTCCTCGGCGGAGACCACGAGGATGGCGCCGTCCATCTGGGCCGCGCCGGTGATCATGTTCTTGACGTAGTCCGCGTGGCCGGGGCAGTCCACGTGGGCGTAGTGCCGCTTCGGCGACTCGTACTCCACGTGGGAGGTGGCGATGGTGAGGATCTTGGTGGGGTCGCGGCGGCCCTGGGACTCGGACGCCTTGGCGACCTCGTCGTAGGAGATGAACTTCGCCAGCCCCTTCGCGGCCTGGACCTTCGTGATCGCCGCGGTCAGGGTCGTCTTCCCGTGGTCCACGTGTCCGATGGTCCCGACGTTGACGTGCGGCTTGGTGCGGTTGAATTTCTCCTTCGACATCCTAGCCTCCTTGACTAGCGGCCCTGCACGCGGGCGACGATCTCGTCCGACACCTGCTTGGGGACTGGCTCGTAGCGCTCGAACTGCATCACGTAGTTGCCCCGCCCCTGCGTGAGGGACCGCAGCGACGTGGCGTACCCGAACATCTGGGCGAGGGGGACGTGCGCGGTGATGACCTGGAGGCCCGCGCGGGCGTCCATGTTGTGGACCTTGCCGCGGCGGGAGTTTAGGTCGCCGATGACGTCGCCCATGTAGCTGTCGGGCACGGTGACTTCGACCTTCATGACGGGCTCGAGGAGCACCGGGCCCGCCGCTCGGGCGGCCTCTTTGAACGCCATGGAGCCGGCGATCTTGAAGGCCATCTCGCTGGAGTCCACCTCGTGGTAGGAGCCGTCGTAGAGCACCACCTTGACGTTGCGGACCGGGTAGCCGGCCAGCGCTCCGGTCTCGGCGGCCTCGACGATGCCCTTCTGGACGGCGCCGATGTACTCCTTGGGGACGGCGCCGCCCACGATCTGGCTCTCGAAGGCCACGCCCTCGGAGGCCTCCGTGGGCTCCACCCGGATCTTCACGTGCCCATACTGGCCGTGGCCGCCGGTCTGCTTGATGTACCTGCCCTCGGCCTGGGCCGGCTTCGTGAGCGCCTCGCGGTAGGCCACCTGGGGCTTGCCCACCGTGGCCTGTACGCCGAACTCGCGGGTGAGGCGGTCCACGATGATCTCGAGGTGCAGCTCGCCCATGCCCGAGATGAGGGTCTGGCCCGTCTCCGCGTCCACCTGGCAGCGGAAGGTCGGGTCCTCCTTGGCGAGCTTCTGGAGCGCGGCGGAGAGCTTTTCCTGGTCGGCCTTGGTCCGGGGCTCGATGGCCACGGCGATGACCGGGTCCGGGAAATCCATGGACTCGAGGACGATGGGGTGGTCCTTCGGGCTGAGGGTGCTTCCGGTCACCACGTCCTTGAGCCCGACGATGGCGCCGATGTCTCCCGCGCGGATCTCGTCAATTTCCTCGCGCTTGTTGGCGTGCATCCGCAGGAGCCGGCCCACGCGCTCCTGGCGATTCTTCGTGACGTTCCAGACGTAGGAGCCAGACTCGAGGGACCCGGAGTAGACCCGGATGAAGGCGAGCTGGCCCACGAAGGGGTCGGTCATGATCTTGAAGACGAGGGCGCAGAAGGGGTCGTCGTCGCTGTGGCGGCGCTCCTCGGGCTTCTCGGAGGCGGGGTTCATCCCCGTGATGGACGGGATGTCCACGGGCGAGGGGAGGTAGTCCACGACGGCGTCCAGCATGGGCTGGATGCCCTTGTTCTTGAAGGCCGACCCGCACGTCACCGGGGTGAAGTGCATGGCGATGGTGCCCTTGCGCAGCGCGGCTTTCACGCGCGCCGTGTCGAGGGGAGCGCCGTCGAGGAAGGCCTGCATCAGGACGTCGTCCTCCTCGCAGGCCATCTCGAGGAGCTTTTCGCGGAACTGCGCCGCCTTGGCGGCGTGCTCGGGGGGGATCTCGACCACCTCGTACTGGGCGCCGAGGGTGTCGTCGAGCCAGCGGAGTCCCTTCATCCCGACGAGGTCAATGATGCCCTCGAAGGTCTCCTCGGAACCCCAAGGGAGGCAGAGGGCAACGGGACGGGCATGGAGGCGCTCGTCCATCATCCGCAGGACGCGCTCGAAGTCCGCGCCGGCGCGGTCCATCTTGTTGACGAAGGCGATGCGGGGCACGCGGTACTTGTCCGCCTGGCGCCAAACCGTCTCGGACTGGGGCTCCACCCCGCCCACCGCGCAGAAGACCCCCACCGCGCCGTCCAGCACGCGCAGGGAGCGCTCCACCTCGGCCGTGAAGTCCACGTGCCCGGGGGTGTCAATGATGTTGATGGTGCAGTCCCTCCACGAGCAGGTGGTGGCGGCGGAGGTGATGGTGATGCCGCGCTCCTGCTCCTGGACCATCCAGTCCATGGTGGCCGTCCCGTCGTGCACCTCGCCCATCTTGTAGTTGACGCCCGTGTAGTAGAGCACGCGCTCCGTGCACGTCGTCTTCCCGGCATCAATGTGGGCCATGATGCCGATGTTGCGCTGCTTGTCGTAGGGGACGGTGCGGGCCACGGCTTCTCCGGCTCTGGGGCTCTTACCAGCGGTAGTGGGCGAAGGCCTTGTTGGCCTCGGCCATCTTGTGGGTGTCTTCCCGCTTCTTCACGGAGGAGCCGCGGTTGTTCGCGGCGTCGAGGATCTCGCCCGCCAGGCACTCGACCATGGTCTTCTCCGAGCGCGCCTTGGCGAAGTCGATCATCCAGCGGATGCCGAGGGAGAGCCGGCGGTCGGGACGCACCTCCACGGGGACCTGGTAGGTGGCGCCGCCCACGCGGCGAGACTTGACCTCGATGACGGGCTTGATGTTGTCGAGGGCCTTCTGGAGCACCTTGACCGGGTCCTCGCCCGCCTTCTCCTTCACGATGTCCATGGCGCCGTAAAAAATGGACTCCGCCACGGACTTCTTGCCCCGCAGCATGATCTTGCAGATGATCTTGCTGGCGAGCACCGATCCGTAAACGGGGTCCGGCGCGACTTCGCGTCTGTGCACAAAGGCTTTTCTCGGCATGTCGCTGAACTCCTCACCGCTTTTCAAAGAGCGACGGCCCGTCGCCGGGCCCGGTCCAACCCTGCGGGTCTCTCTAGGACTTCTTCGGTCGCTTGGCTCCGTACTTGGACCGGCCGCGCCGCCGCGCGTCCACGCCCGTGGTGTCCAGTTTGCCGCGGATGATGTGGTAGCGGACGCCCGGCAGGTCCTTGACGCGCCCGCCGCGGATCAGCACCACCGAG
>JAKAIJ010000088.1 GCA_021814355.1 Acidobacteriota bacterium | reverse complement strand
CATCATCACCGCGTACTACTCCGGCGTGCTGCTCACGACGCCCTACAAGCTGCCGAACTTCCGCTTCGACGGGCGGCGCGCCTACACGAACCTCCCGGCCTGCGGCGCCATGCGCGGCAACGGCACGCCCCAGCCCCGCTTCGCCTTCGAGAGCCAGCTCGACCTGATCGCGCGGGACCTGGGAATGGACCCGCTCGAACTGCGCAAGAAGAACGCCCTCGAACCCGACACGATGACCGTGAACGATCTGAAAATCACGTCGTGCGAGTTCAAACAGTGTCTGGACCTCGTGGAGGAGAAATCCGGCTGGAAGGCCAAGCGCGGCAAGCTCCCCTTCGGAAAGGGCATCGGCGCGGCGTGCGGCACCTTCATCTCGGGAGCCGGCTATCCCATCTACCGGTCGGAGTTCCCCCACTCCTCGGCCCTCGTGCGCCTGAGCGAGGACGGACGGACCGCCACGGTCCTCACGGGGGCCCCCGACATCGGGCAGGGCTCCGACACGGTCCTCTGCCAGATGGCCGCGCAGGAGCTTGGCCTGCGCTACGACGAGGTGGCGATCATCTCCAGCGACTCCGCCGTGACGCCGACCGACCTCGGCGCCTACGCGTCGCGGATCACCTACATGTCGGGAAACGCCGTACAGGCGGCCGCGGCCGACGCCAAGCGCCAGGTGGTCGAGGCCGTGGCCGAAGCGTGGGGCGTCCCCGCGGAGAGCATCACGTCCACCCACGGAACGCTGCGCGGCCCGAACGCCGGGCAGGCGATGGACATCCGCGAAGCCATCGCCCAGGCCTTTTCGCGCAAAGGGCCGATCGTGGGCAAGGGCGAGTACGCGCCTCCCAAGCTCGGCGGGGCCTTCAAAGGCGCCGCCATCGGCACGTCGCCCGCCTACTCCTTCTGCGCCCAGGTCGCGCAGGTGGAGGTGGACGTCGAGACGGGCAAGGTCACGGTGACTGACTTCTGGGACGCCCACGACTGCGGGACCGTCATCAACCCGATGGCCCTCCACGGCCAGGTCGAGGGCTGCCTCGTCATGGGCGTGGGTGAAAGCCTCTTCGAGGAGGTCGTCCACAAGGACGGGCGCATCGTGAACCCCAACCTCCACGACTACCTCACTCCGACGGCGATGGACGCGCCGCGCATCCACTCCCTCATCGCGAACTCCTACGACCCGGGAGGGCCCTTCGGCGCCAAAGAGGTCGGCGAGGGCGCCTCGCTTCCTGTCATGGGCGCGGTCGCCAACGCGGTCGCCGACGCCATCGGCGTGCGCATCACCGACCTCCCCATCACCCCCGAGAAGGTCCTGCGGGCCCTGGGGAAGATTCCCAAGGACGACACGGGCCGCGGCACCGAGGTCTGCGGCGTACACGGCTGAGGGCCCCGCCGCGGCCGCGCCCTACCCCGGGACAGGCTCTTATTTTCCCCTCGCGCGCACTACGTGCATCACTCCGATCCATGCTATAGTGCCCCTTTTCCGGGGGGGCGGGAGCGGCCAGGATGAAGCACGCACGGGCGGATGTGCTGGCAAGGGCCGACCGCGTCCTGAGCGACCTCTCCTTCGGCTACGTGAGCGAGTGGCTGGAGGCGGGCGAGGGGCGCCACGCCATCGGGTACCTCCCCATGTACGTCCCGCGCGAGGTCATCGCCGCCGCGGGAATGCTCCCGGTGGCCATCTTCGGCGCGGGCGACGCCCTGGACATCGTGAAGGGCGACGCCTACTTCCAGTCCTACATCTGCCACATCCCCCGCAGCGTCATCGAGATGGCCCTGGACGGGCGGTTCGACGCCTTCTCGGGGTTCCTCTTCCCCTCCATCTGCGACGTGATCCGCAACCTCTCGGGCATGTGGAAGATGAACTTCCCGCGCCACTACGTGAAGTACCTGGACTTCCCCCAGAACTTCGACCCGGAGGTGGGCGGAGCCTTCTACCGCCGCGAGATCGAGGAGGTGATGGAGAACCTCGCCCGCCTTAGCGGGCGGAGGATCGCCGGCGCCGACCTCCACGCCGCCATCGTCCTCTACAACCAGAACCGCCGGCTCGTGGAGCGCCTCTACGACGCGCGCCGCGACGCTCCCCACGATCACCCCACCTCCGAGGTCTACCGCGTCGCGCGCGCCGGGGCCGTCCTCTCGGTGGACGACCACAGCCGGCTCGTCCAGGACTACCTGGACGCCGCCGCCGCGGAGCCGCTCCCCGAGCAGGACCGCATCCGCGTCTACCTCATCGGGGCCTTCTGCGAGCAGCCGCCCATGGGCCTCCTGCGGACCCTCGAACAGGCGGGGTGCGACCTGGTGGGCGACGACCTGCTCCTGGGCCTGCGCTACCTCCGGGGCGACGTCCGGACCGACGGCGACCCGGTCCAGGCGCTGGTGGACGCCTACCTGACCCAGGCCACCTGGTCCTCCGCCGTCTACGACGGCGACCGCCCCAAGGAGGACCGCATGATGGAGGACGTGCGCGCCAGCCGCGCCGACGGCGTGGTCTTCTGCTGCCCGAGCTTCTGTGACCCCGCGCTTTTGGACCGCCCCATGCTCCAGCGGCGGCTCGAGAAGGAGGGGGTCCCCTTCGCGAGCTTCCAGTACGCCGAGAACACCGGCCAGTTCCAGGTCATCCGCGAGCAGGCCGGCACCTTCTCCGACTCCATCAAGCTGTGGGAGTAGGACAAGAAATGATCTCTCGCAAAGCCGCCAAGAACGCAAAGGGAAACACCGCTTCTCTCAAAGAACCGTTTTTCTTGGCGCCCTTTGCGCCTTGGCGCGAGAACTTCTTAATTTTGTTTCCCGGGGGAGCGGAGTCCCGATGAGCGCGAAGCCCGAGGTCGTCAAAGAAGAGAGCATGGTCGTCCAGAAGGAGATGCTGGCCGGCTACTTCCAGGAGCTCGCCCGGGCCAGGGAGTCGGGAAAGAAGGTGGTCTACACCTTCGTCCCCGGCAACGTCACCGAGCTCATGCTCTCCTTCGGCGTGGTCCCCGTCTACCCCGAGATCAACGCCCTCCAGTCGGGCATGCGCAAGCGCTCGATGGAGTACATCCGGCAGGCCGAGAAGATGGGCCACTCGGAGGACGTCTGCACCTACGTCAAGTGCGACATCGGGATGATGCTCGAGGGCAACATCGGCCCCACGGGCGAAGCGATCCCTCCGCCCGACCTCCTCCTCTGCTCCTACACCGGCTGCTTCACCTTCATGAAGTGGTTCGAGAACCTCGCCAAGCTCTACAGCTGCCCGGTGGTGATGCTCCACGTCCCCTATCGCGCCGACGGCGAGGCGAGCCCCGCCATGGTGGCCTACGTGGCCGACCAGCTCCGCACCCAGGTCGTCCCGGCCCTCGAGCGGCTCACGGGCAGGCCCTACGACGAGGCGCGCCTGAAGGCGATGCTGAAGCTCTCCGCGGAGGCCGAGGGCGACATGGTCCGCTGCTTCGAGGCGGCCAAGCATCGGCCCTCTCCCATTGACGGCTACTTCGCGGGGGTCTACTACATCGGCCCCATGTTCACGGCCTTCCGGGGGACCGAGGACTGCGCGCGCTACTACCGCCAGCTCCGCGCCGACGTGGAGGCGCGCCTCGCCGCCGGCCTGGGGCCCGTGACCCCCGAGGGGGAGGTGAAGGAGGAGCGCTACCGGCTCGTCGTGGAGGGCCCGCCCAACTGGACCCACTTCCGGGAGTTCTGGAAGCTCTTCTACGACCGCGGCGCCGTGGTGGTGGCCTCCACCTACACCAAGGTGGGAGGCACCTACGACTTCGGCTTCCGCCACGACCCCGGACGTCCCCTCGAGACCCTCGCCGAGTACTGCATGGGCTGCTACACGAATCTGGGACTGCCCCAGCGCGCCGAGGTCCTCTCCCGCTACGTCGCCGACTATCACGCCGACGGGCTGCTGGTGAACTCCATCAAGTCCTGCAACTCCTTCTCCGCGGGCCAGCTCCAGATGCTGCGCGCGGTGGAGGAGAAGACCGGCGTCCCCGTGGGCTTCATCGAGTCGGACCTCGTGGACCCGCGCTACTTCTCCTACGCGAACCTCAAGAACCGCCTCGACTCCTTCTTCCAGATGCTGGACCAGAAGAGGGCTCCGGCGGGCGGCGATGGAAGGAAAAGATGAAAGACGTCTCGCACGAAGAATGCCACGGGGCAAGAATGAAGAACGTTTCACGCAAAGCCGCTAAGAACGCAAAGGGAAGCACTGCTTTTCTCAAAGAACCGTTTTTCTTGGCGCCCTTTGCGCCTTGGCGTGAGACCGTTTCCTATGTTTTGTTGCTGATCGTTGATCGCTGACAGTTTTCCCACGAGGGCACCATGGACGTCTACGTCGGGATAGACCTGGGCTCCACCACCTCCAAGGCGGTGGTCGTCTCCGAGGAGCGGCGGGTGCTCGGGCGGGGCCTCACCAACACGCGCAGCAACTACAAGGTGGCCTCCGACATCGCCCGGGAGGAGGCGCTCCACAACGCGCGCTTCTCCCACCTGTGCGACGAGATGGAGGCCCGGGGGTACCCCGCCGCCCGCCACGCCGCGGTCTACTCGGACCTGGACCTGAACTTCCGGTTCGAGGGGTACCTGCTGCGCCTGAACGCCCTCGAGCAGGAATGCGAAAGGACCCTCAAGGCCTCGCCCGAGCTGGGGGTCGCCCCCGGGGCCGTCCCGGAGGTCTTCGCCCTCCTCCGGAAGGAGGCCTACCGCACCTTCGACGCCCAGGCCCGCAACGACTCCTCCAAGTTCTTCCGGGACGTGGCGGGCTCGGCCTTCGCGGACGCCGCCGAAACCGTGGCCACCCGGCGCGGCGAGCCCTCGGAGCCGCTCGTCTCCCTCTACGACCGCTCCATCGTCCCCGCCGAGAACCGGATGCTCGACCTCCCCTTCGGGGAGTTCCTGGCCTCCGCCTGCGAGCGGACCCTCGCGGCCCACGGGGAGGAGAACGGCTCCTCCGGCTTCGGCCGGGCCCTCACCGCGGCCGCCGGGAGGGCCTCGGCCCTGCCGCTGGAGGTCCGCGGGATGGTGGGCACCGGCTACGGGCGCCAGCTTCTCCCCTTCCCCGAGGAGATGATCCGCTCCGAGATCCTCTGCCACGGCCTCGGCGCCCACCGAGTCTTCCCGAAGACGCGCACCATCCTCGACATCGGCGGCCAGGACACCAAGGCCATCCAGGTGGACGGCGACGGGGTGGTCACCTCCTTCCACATGAACGACCGCTGCGCCGCGGGGTGCGGCCGCTACCTCGGCTACATCGCCGACGAGCTCTCCATGTCGGTGAAGGACCTGGGCCCCCTCGCGTGCAAGGCCGACAAGACGATCCGCATCTCCTCCACCTGCACCGTCTTCGCCGGGGCCGAGCTGCGGGACCTCCTGAACCTCGGCGAGGAGCGGTCCAACATCCTCGCGGGGCTCCATCGCGCCATCGTCCTGCGTGCCTTCTCGCTGCTCGCCCGCTCGGGCGGGGTCAGGGACCAGTTCACCTTCACGGGCGGCGTGGCCCGCAACGTGGCCGTGGTTCAGTACACCCGGGAGATGGTGCGCAAGAACTACGGCGAGCTGGCCATGAACGTCCACCACGACTCCATCTTCATGGGCGCCCTCGGGGCCGCCCTCTTCGCGCTGCGCGCCGGCCGGGGCGAGGCGCCCCCGCCGCCGGGGACCGCCGAGCCCGACAAGTCCGCCGCCTGCGGGCCCGGCTGCCCCGCGGGGAGGGAAAGCTGAGATGACCTACACCGCGGGAATTGACGTGGGGGCGAGCGCCGTCAAGGCCGTCCTGATGCGGCACGACGGCGCCGCGCCGGAGATCCTCTTCAAGGACTGCCGCCGGATGCTGCGGCGCAACCCCGCGGCGGTGGCCGACGAGAGCCTCACCGACGCCCTGAAGGTGGCGGGCCTCTCCTACGAGGAGGTGGCCTACGTCGCCTCCACGGGCGAGGGGGAGATGGTGAAGCGCAAGCGCGGCCACTTCTACAGCATGACCACCCACGCCCGGGGCGCCGCCTTCCTCGTCCCCCAGGCGCGCGCCGTCATGGACCTGGGCGCCCTCCACGCCCGCGCCATGAAGATCACCCCCGAGGCGCGGGTGGTGAACTACCAGATGACGGGCCAGTGCGCCTCCGGCTCGGGGCAGTTCATCGAGAACATCACGCGCTACCTGGGCGTGAGCCTGGGCGAGGTGGGGCCGCTCTCGCTGAAGTCCGAGCACCCCGAGCAGGCCTCCTCCATCTGCGCCGTCCTCGCCGAGACCGACGTCATCAACATGGTCTCCCGGGGCGTGGCCACCCCCGACATCATCCGGGGGATCCACGAGTCCATCGCCCAGCGGCTCGTCAAGCTCCTCGCGGCGCTCAAGGCCGAGTCGCCCCTGGTCCTGACGGGGGGGATGTCGCGGGACGCGGGGATCGTGGAGGTCCTCCGGCGGCGGGTGCAGGAGGACGGCCTCGCCCTCGACGTCCGTGTCCACGAGGACGGCATCTTCGCGGGCGCCATCGGCGCGGCCCTCTGGGCCGCCTGGCGCCACGAGCGGCTCCTCCGGAAGGCCGCCGGCTGAGAGAAGACGGGGAGCGCAAAACCACGAAGGCCGCAAAGGAAAGCAGTCCTTTTGTCCCTGCCACGCGGCGATCCGGCCGCTTAAAAATACGGATATGAAGAAACTCTCAAGCTAGGCTGTGCGGACTGTCACCGTTGCGCGCGTAGAAAAAACTTCTCTGTTACAAGAGATCTCCAGTCGCCGGCCCAGGCGGGGCTTGATCATGGCCGCCGTTCGTGGCGGCGCGCACCTTCGCACCCTTGAAGTGACGGTCCTCCTACGATATAATTTTGGGCTGGCGCGCCCGTGGCTCAATTGGATAGAGCATCGGCCTACGGAGCCGGAGGTTACAGGTTCGAGTCCTGTCGGGCGCACCAATTAATCCCCTTCAAGTTCATGGCTTTAGGCTCCTCGGGTACCGAGGCGCATTGCCTTGGCTGAAGGGTGATCGCAAGTTTTTCGCAAGTTTGGTTCGAGGACGGCAACGGCGGATCTGAGGTGGGAAGGTGCGAGGTGGGCGTAGCGGAGTGTCATTTCGAAGTCGCGATGCCCGAGGAGTTCCCTGAGCGCGGCAAGGTCCACTCCAGCCATGACCAAGCGAGAAGCGAAGGTATGCCGGAGATCATGAAACCGGAAATCTTCGAGCCCGGCCTCTTCGACTGCGGTTTGCCACTGCAATCTCAGGTAGTCGTTCTGATTCCCGCGGGCGTTTCCGAAAACCAAGGCCGTGCGGTCTATTTCGTGCGGAAGCTTCTTGAGGATGTCCTTGGCCACCGAGTTGAGAGGAACGTAGCGGTCCCTGCGCCCCTTGGCCTTTGCGGCGGGGATAGTGGCAATCCCGCTCCACAAGTCCACGTCCTGCCACCTCAAACCGAGGATCTCGCCGCGCCTCATCCCCGTGTGCAAGGCGAAGGTCACAACGCGACGGAGTGGGGGTGGACAGATAGCGAGGAGCTTTTCTTCCTCCTCCGGGGCGAGGTACCGCGTGCGTTTCTGGTCCTCCCGGAAGAGCCTGACTTTTGCAGCCGGGTTCTTGGCGCAAAGGCCCCAATCAACGCAGAGCGTGAACATTCTCTTGAGGCGAGCCAGGGAGATATCCACAGTCCTTTTGGTGATGGCTCTGCCTCTCTTCACGAATTCGGGCTTCTGGAGCAGAGTCGCCAGCTCTGTGCGGAACCGGGTCACGCTTGGCTCCCGATGGTGGTCGAAGTAGTCCTCAAGGGCTCGCCTAACTTGAAACCGCGAGTGCTCAGCGATGAGGTTGGCCAAGGCTGTTCGCACCTCGGCCCGATTCTCGTACTTGAGCGTCTTGCCGGTCCTTTCCAGGTAGAGCCTTCCGGCCAGCCGCATGAGACCTGTCAGGGAAGGTCCGCGACAGTCCATAGTCTTCAGGCGGTCCAGCCGGAACCGCTCCACGTCTCCGGCGGTGATTTTGTCCAGCCTCTTTCCCTTGAAGTGGGGCGAAGCGAGCCATAGGGGAGCGTTGAGCTTGTCGTTGCCGTGGCTTCTCGGCCTCGTATTGCCTTCACTCCATTCAAGGAACCGTTTCACTGCCTCTTCGAATGTGGTCTTGGCCTCCCTTCTCCGGTCCATGTAGCGGCCTTCCCGGATCTCCGTGTGGATCTTCTCCAAGTAGACCCTGGCCTCGGTTTTTGTTGGCACGATGCGGCGGTGGTAGCGGCCCTCGTACCACCACGAGAACTGCCACCGCCCATCGGGCAACTTCTTCAAACCTCTTTCCCGCTTTTGTTCCATCGGCACCTCCTAATTTGGGCGTGAGCCCGTGCCTTCAAATATTGCCTTGATTGGTGGTGAAATGCCAGTTCTAAAGGGGGCGGGTCAAATCTACCAAAATGGGCTTGTGGCTGTACTTGGAAAGCTGGAGCCATGCACCCCGTTCCAGGCCCCCGGCCAGGGTGATTTCCCGGGCCCGGACCACGGGCACGGATTCCTCCCTCGCGCTCAGCGTCCCGCCTTGAGTGCTGTGGTGCGGGCTTCGCGTGGCCGTGGATGAGACGGTGCGGGTCCATGCACGGCGCTCTCCGAGGCTCTCGGAGAGCCAACTGGCCGTGCTGGAACTGGCGCCCCGGAGGATGTACCGGTCCTGGCAGTTTCCCCAGATGCTCGCCCGCGCCTCGCGGTGGAGCTGGTCCACGTCCTGAAGGATGATGACCGACACGGCCCCCGCGGAACGGGACACGCTGATGAACCGTTCGGTCTGCTTGTGGTCCATGGCGAGCTTGCTGAACTCGTCCAGTATCAGAAAGAGCCGCCCGCCCTTGTGGCCATACCGCTGGTGGAGCTGGTGCTGCATCAGGCGGACGGCCATGGCCGCGAGCGACTCTCCCGCGAGGCCCATCCTCATGGGCGCCGCGAACACCAGGCAGGAGGGTTTCTCCATCAGCCGCGACAACCGGAAGTCGGCCTCCTGGCCGGTGACACGCAGAATGGCCGGGTGGGCGAAGGCGTCCAGCTTGTTGCGCACGCCCTGGATGCGTTCCGTGAAGGTGTACTTCCGGCTGTCCGTCGAGGCCTTCAGATCGGCCTCGATGCGCGCGAAGGCTTCCTGGTCCGCAGAGTCCTTGATGAGATCCAGGGTCTCTTCGAGGTGCTGCTCGGAGAGGAAGAGGTCGTGCAACGCCTTGAGGCTGGGCTCCTGAAGGTGCCCCACGGCCCGCACTCCGGCCTTGAGAATGCGCAGGTCCAGAAGATCGAAGTACTGGTAGGCTCCGCCGTTGACCTCTCCGTAGATCGCCTCGGCGATGGCGTCCTGGCTCTCTGCATAGTCCGCGGCCGCCTTCACGGGTTCCTGCATGGGGTTCCAGTGCACCGAGCCCCTGCTCAGCGGGTTGAAGACCCAGAGCTTCGGGGCCTCCCACGCGCTGAATCCGAGCCGGATGTGCTGGGCCATGTCCCCTTTGAAGTCGAGGACGAAGACCGACTGCCCTTGGCCGGGAAGCTCGCGGCTCCACGGCAAGGCGAGCGAGGTGGTCTTGCCGGAGCCCGTGGGAGCTACAACGAGGGGCTGTTGGAGCTTGGT
>JAKAIJ010000087.1 GCA_021814355.1 Acidobacteriota bacterium | reverse complement strand
GCCCCAGATGCCTCCCATGGAGTACGTCTACAGCCTCGACAAGAGCTCGGGCGCCTGGAAGGTGACCGCCTCCCGGCCGAAGGGCGCGGGCCACGGCGCGTCCGCGACCGCCCTCCCCGAGGGCCATCCCGCGGTGCCGCCGGCGGGCGGCAGCCCGCACGGCGGCTCGGCCCCCGCCCCCGGCGGCGGCATGATGGGCGGCCACCCCGCGGGCGGCGCGCCTGCCGCGCCAGGCCACTAAGGCGGCACGAGGATGGGGCGGATGGAGGAGGAGGGGAGCTTGCGAACTCCCGGGGCCCGCCGGCTCGCGGGCGTCCTCGCGGCCGCGGCCCTGCTGGCGGCGGCCGCCTGCTCCAGGCCCGCCGAGCAGGAGCTGGCGCGGGTGCCCTGCGCCAAGTGCCATCCGGCCTACGCGCAGGCCACCTCCACCACCCACGCCCCCGTGAGGGACAAGCGGTGCCTCTGGTGCCACCGCCCGCACGGATCGGCCAACGCGCTCATCCTTCACGAAGGCGGGGGGCGGGCCCTTTGCGCCATCTGCCACAAGGCCTTCGCGGCCCCCGCGGACGCGGCGGGCGAGCGCCACGGCTTCCGCGGCGCGGACGAGTGCCTTGCCTGCCACGATCCCCACGATTCCAAGCGGCGCGCGCTCCTGCGCAAGGAGACCCTAGATCTCTGCCTGGGCTGCCACACCGACGTGGGCCAGCGGCTCGGACAGCCCCATGCCCACGCCGCGGCGTCGCGCGACTGCCTCGGCTGCCACGATCCGCATCCCTCGTCGTCCCCCGGCCTCCCCAAGAAGGGCGCGGACTGCGCGGCGTGCCACGCCGCCGGCGGCCTGCCTGCCCTCCACAAGGGCTTCTCACCGCCGCCCGCGTCGTGCACCTCCTGCCACGACCCGCACGGCGCCGCCGCCAAGGGGCTCCTGAGGGACCGCGTCCACCCCCCCTTCGCCGAGGAGTGCGGCACCTGCCACGCGGACCCGAAGCGGCCCTCCGTCCTCGCCGAGAAGGTTCCGGCCCTCTGCACCGGCTGCCACGACGACGTCCCCGGAAAAGGCCACCTCCACCCTCCGGCGGAGGCCGGCGAGTGCCTCACCTGCCACGCGCCCCACGCCTCCGCCCGCAAGGGGCTCCTGGTCGCTCCCCCCTCGGAGCTGTGCCGCACGTGCCACGAGGCGCCGCCCGCGGGCCACGCGCTCCACCCGCCCTACGCTCAGGGCGACTGCCTGGACTGCCACAAGCCCCACGCCTCGGCGCAGGCGAAGCTCCTGGTGGACCCCCCCGAGAAGCTCTGCCTCGGCTGCCATGGCGAGCTGGTGGAGGGCCGATCCACCCACCCGCCGGCGGCGGGAGGCGAGTGCCTCGCCTGCCACGGCGCCCACGGGGCCCCCGAGGCCAAGGTCCTGAGGAAGGCCGTCCCGGCGCTCTGCCTCGACTGCCACGACGGCCTGCTCCGGGGCAAGGTCTCGCACCCGCCGGCGGCGGACGGCGGCTGCATCGGCTGCCACCGCCCCCATGCCTCGGCCCAGCTCTTCCTGCTGCAGAACGGCCAGCGCGAGTTGTGCGGAGCGTGCCACGACGGGATCCTGCGCGCCAAGAATCTCCACGGCCCGGTGAAGGACGGCCGCTGTTCCGCCTGCCACGACCCCCACAGCGCGGACTCCCCCAATCTCCTAAGGTCTACCACCGAGGCACTCTGCACGAAGTGCCACGCCGGGATCCTTCAGGGCGCCAACGTCCACAAGCCCGCCTCCGGCCCCGGCGCCTGCCTGGGGTGCCACGACCCCCACGGCAGCGACGGCGCCAAGCTCCTCCGGCGGCCCGGCGCGGACCTCTGCTACGGCTGCCACGACCGCAAGGACTCGGGTTCCACCGTCCATCCGCCGGTGGAGGCCGGGGAGTGCACCACTTGCCACACGCCCCACGCCTCGGCGGCCGCGGGGCTCCTGCGGGCCGCCTCCGCCTCCCGGCTCTGCGGCGACTGCCACGACCTGGCGGACAAGGCCCTGCGAGGCAAGCACCTGGGCGCTGACCTGACCCGGGTCGAGTGCACCTCCTGCCACGAGCCCCACAGCGCCGAAGCCAAGTCGCTCCTCCTGAAGCGGGTCCACCCGCCGGTGGCGGAGGATTGCACCTCCTGCCACGCCGCCTCGGGCCCCGACGGCAGGGTGAAGCTGGTGGCCGCGCCGCCCGAGCTCTGCCTCACCTGCCACGACGCGCTCGTCGCCCCCAAACAAGGCGCCAAGGTCCACCCGCCCTTCGAGGCGGGCGAGTGCCTCACCTGCCACCGGCCCCACGCCTCCCGCGAAGAGGCCCTCCTGGTGAAGCCCGGCAGCGGCCTCTGCCTCGACTGCCACGAGCCGGGCAAGGACGAGTGGACCCACAAGCCCTACGAGAACCGCCTGTGCCGGGACTGCCACGTCCCCCACTTCGCGAAGGGCTCGGCCCTGACGCGCGAGCAGGGCGGGGCGCTCTGTCTCACCTGCCACGAGGCCATCGGCCAGGCGGTCCAGAAGAAACACGCCCACCCGCCCGCCGCCGACGGCGAGTGCACCACCTGCCACGTCCCCCACACGGGAAAGAACCCCAAGGGGCTGGCCTCGCCGGCGCAGGAGCTCTGCGTCTCCTGCCACGACCCCGCGGAGCTCCAGAAGCCCCACAAGGGCTACCCCGTGGCCGCGCGACACTGCGTCACCTGTCACGATCCGCACGGCTCCGACAACGGCGGTATGCTCAAGACCTACGCCCACCCGCCGGTGGCCGAGGGCGCCTGCGACACCTGCCACGCGGCGCCCTTGCCGGACAAGCCGTTCGGCCTCGCCGAGGCGCCGCCGGCGCTCTGCTTCAACTGCCACGACCGGATCCAGAAGGCCGCGGCGGCGGCCCACCCGCACCCCCCCGTGGTCCAGGGCAAGTGCCTGGTGTGCCACGTTCCCCACGCCTCCTCCGCCCCCAAGCTCCTGCCCGCGGACCAGTCCGGCATCTGCCTGACTTGCCACGCGGCGCTGCGGGCCGACGCCGAGAAGGCGGCCTCCCGCCACCGGCCGGTCGTGGAGGGACGCTGCTCGGTCTGCCATACGCCCCACGGCGGCGAAACCAAGGGCTTTCCGCGGTCGGCCCCAGAGATCCTCTGCACCGGTTGCCATTCGGACAAGCGGGCCAACCACCCCGTGGCGGGGCACCCCAGCGTGCCGCCCGCCAAGGACCCGCGCACCGGCGCGCCACTCAACTGCCTTTCCTGCCACGCCCCTCACAGCGCACCGAGGCGGGCGCTACTGGCCATCCGCGACTGCACGGACTGCCACCGGAAATGACCTTGCGTGGAAAGGGACAACGGCGTTATATTTTCTGTCGGTTTCTGGTCGTCACCAGGGTTCCAGCATCACGAGAGGTCGGATCGCCACAGCTCGAGAGGAGGAAAACGATGAAGAGAGTGATGGTCGTTCTGTTGGTCGCCGCCGTCCTGGCGGTGCTCTGTTTGCCCGGCGCCTTCGCCGCGGATCGCGTCGGCGCGGATAAGTGCAAGATGTGCCATAAGGTCCAGTTCGAGTCCTGGTCGGCGTCGAAGCACGCGGCGCAGACCCCCAAGGTAGAGTGCGAGGACTGCCACGGCAACGGCAGCGACTACAAGACCATGGCCGTGATGAAGGACCTGGCCGCGGCCAAGAAGGCCGGCCTCATCATTCCCACCAAGGCCGACTGCGCCAAGTGCCACGGCAAGGACAAGGTCCCGGCCATGACCGACGAGCTGTTCGGCAAGGTGCACGCCCACAAGGCGAAGTAGGCGCGCATTCCCGGTAGAACCGAAGGCGGGCCGCAGGGCCCGCCTTTCTGTTTCTCCGCGCGAGAGGGACCGGGGCCGGCGGCGCCCCAGTTGACGGTCCACGGCCCGCGCAGGTACCGTACCCCCGGAGGGCCGCCCATGGAGAGCGCCGAAAAGCCCAGGCATCCGAAAGGCCTGTACGTTCTGTTCTTCACCGAGATGTGGGAGCGGTTCGGTTTCTACACCATGCTCGCCATCTTCACCCTCTACCTGGATGAGTACTTCCACTTCGCCCACACGGGAACCATCTACGGAGCCTTCCTGGCTATCGTCTACTTCACGCCCATCGCGGGAGGGCTGGTCGCGGACCGGGTGCTGGGGTTCCGTAAGACCATCATGCTGGGTGCGGTACTGATGGCCCTGGGCTACGGGTGCCTCGCGGTGAAGATCCCCGAGACCGCCGCGACGGAACAGATCGTCCGAGCCGCCGAGGCGCGTCTCGCCGTCGCGATCGGCGACTGGGAGAAACGCTCCGCCGCCGCCGCCAAGAGCGGTTCGAAGTTCGACGAGTCCACACCCACCTACCTCTCTCTGGCCCAGACCGAGTGGCAGCAGCGCGCGGAGGCGGCCAAGAGCGCGGGGCAAAAGTTCGACGAGCCCAGGCCTTCCCACGGTCCCGGCCGGACCGCCGGGCGCCCGCTTTTCTTCTTCGCCCTGCTCCTGCTCGTCCTCGGCAACGGCCTATTCAAGCCCAACATCTCCGTCATGGTGGGCAACCTCTACGAAGAGGGCAGCCCGCTCAAGGACTCGGCTTTCAACATCTTCTACATGGGGATCAACATCGGGGCTTTCGGAGCCCCCTTCGCCGCCGCCGCGTTGCGCAACACGCTGGGTTGGTCCTGGGCGTTCGGGGCGGCGGGGGCGGGCATGCTGGCCTCCCTCGGCATCTTCCGGGGCTTCCAGCGCTTCGTGGAACATGCCGAGATCGCTCACAGCACCAACTCGGTCGTGAAGGGGGCCGATCTCTCCAGGAAGCAGGAGTGGAACCGCATCTTCGCGCTGCTCACCATCTACGCCATCGTCATCCTCTTCTGGATGTCCTTCCACCAGAACGGGTTCACCCTGACCTTCTGGGCGAGGGACTGCACGGGGCCGCTCTTCGGCCGCTGGCAGATCCCGGCCGAGACCTTTCAGGCCGTCAACCCCTTCTTCGTCGTGAGCCTAACCCCCCTGTTGGTGCTCTTCTGGGGAGCCATGCGCAAGCGGGGGCTGGAGCCCTCGACCCCCGGAAAGATCGGTATCGGGATGCTCCTGACGGCGGCCTCCTACGGCATCATGACCCTCGCCGGGAAGATGGGCGGCGACTTCGGCCGTGTCTCTCCGCTCTGGCTCATCGCCGCCTACGCCACCATCACCTGCGGCGAGCTCTGCCTCAGCCCCATGGGGCTCAGCTTCTGCTCGAAGGTGGCCCCGCCGCGGTTTCGCGGCGTGATGATGGGGCTCTGGTTCGGCGCCACGGCCTGCGGAAACTACCTCTCAGGAGCTGTCGAACCGTTTTGGGATCAGTGGCCCCACAGCCGGTTCTTCCTCTTCCTGGTGGCCGCCAGCCTCTTCGCGGCGCTGCTGCTGAGGCTCGTGCTGAAGAAGGTGAACGCGGCCGCGGCCTCCTGATACCAAATTGCGATCTATCGTGCACGATTCGCCTTCCGGAGCTTCGCTTCGGAAGGCGGCGTTCCGCGCGGATCGGGCCTAGTGCAAGGAAGGCGAGCGGGGCGGGGCCGAGTCGTACTGGGATGTACGTCGAGCGCCCCGCACCGCGAAGCGTGACGCAGCAATAGGTCCGAGACTCGCGGCGCGCTGGATAGGTGGGGGGAGGCGGCAGGAGCAAGAGGAGGCTGGAGCGCCCGAAGGGCAGGGGCTCGCGGGGCCGGCTTGGAGAAGGATGCTTCAAAGGCGGACCCAAACCCAAATCCTTCGACGAGACGGCCGCGAGACCCGAAAGGCGCGCAGCACCCTCCAGCCTCAACATCTACCCTTGGACCACAACTTGATATGAGAGGCCGCCACCGAAAACAGGAGCGCCGGGGCCCACGCCCCGGCGCCCGCCGTTCCAACCCCTGCGAAGGTTAGGGCCCTAGTCGGTGAAGGCCAGGTAGCCGGGGATGAAGAGCCCCACCACCGGAACGATGATGAGGATGCCCACCCAGGAGGGCTTCCCGCGCCGCTCCGCGATCGCCATCCAGAGGACGATGGAGGCGATGATGCTCACGATGGGGATGAACATCAGGATGATCCACCACCACTCCTTGCCGGCGCACTGCACCATGATCCAGAGGTTCACGATCGGGATCCAGGCGAGCCAGGCGTTGTCCACGTTCAGCTTCTGGGCGATCTTCATCAAGCTCAACGACACGTAGACGTAGATGAGCAAGCCGAAGCAGCAGACCGCCCCGTAGAACCCCATGACCATCCCCATGACCCCCGCACCGCCGGTTCCGTCGTCCATCCGACCCTCCTACGTGGCTGCCCGCTTGAGAAACGCCCTTCCGACTTCCTATCAAGGATACGGAAGAACCGGCGCAAGTCAAGGGCGGCCGCCCGAAGGAATTCCTCGGACCTCTCCGGATGTTCTACAATAAGTCCTAGGACTTCCTCACCGAGGAGGCCGCCATGAAGTTTTCACGCGCTTTGGCTGTCGCAATGACCCTCTCTCTGCTGCTCGCGCTTCGCGCCGCGGACGGGCTCCCGCAGCGGGAGCTCGACGCCGCTAGGGACGCCTGCGCCCGGCTCGCCGCGCTGCTGGCAAACGGGCTCGCCAAGTCGCTCGCCGAGGACGGCCCCGGATACGCCCTGGAGATCTGCAGCCACCAAGCTCCGGCGGTAACCGCCTTCGCCTCCAAGGAGTCCGGAATGGAGATCCGCCGCACCAGCCTGCGGGTCCGCAACCCGAAGAACGCCCCCGACGACTGGGAGCGCTCCGTCCTGGAGCAGTTCGAGACCCGGCGGGCGGCGGGCGAGCCCGTGGAATCCCTCGAGCAGTCCGAGGTCGTTCCGGGCGAAGGAGGCCTGCGGGTGCTGAGGTACATGAAGGCCATTCCCACCCAGGCCATGTGCCTCCAGTGCCACGGTTCCGAGCCGGCCCCGGACGTCGTTCAGGCCCTGCCCGGGCTCTATCCCGGGGACAAAGCGGTGGGGTTCTACGAGGGGGACATCCGGGGAGCCTTCAGCGTGCGCAAGGCGCTCGCCGAGCTCGCGCCTTCGGCGTCCGCGCCCGGGACGACACCTAAGACCTCGTCCGCGAAGGTCCCCGAGGCTCCGGCCGCGGCGCCTTCCACCCAGCCGCCCCGGTGAGAATCAAGGCAGGACTTTGAGGATCGTCTCCGCGACCCGGATGCGGTCCTCGGGACCGAGGGGCGTGGGGACGGAGATGCGCTGGTCGTTCACGAAGGTACCGTTGGAGCTCCCCAGGTCCGAGAGGGTCCAGCGGCCGTCCACGGACCGCCGCACCTCCGCGTGGCGCCGCGAGACCCGTGCGTCGTCCAAGACCACCGAGACCCCCGCCTGGCGGCCGATAACCGCGCCGTCCCCCAGCACCAGCGTCTGGCCCTCGAGGACGCCGGCCTCCCCTCTCAGCCGCAGCACCGGAAGATTCTCCGAGGCGATGACCATCGTCGCCGGCTCGCGGGCGCCGGCCGCGGCCTTCTCGGCCTCCACCGCCGCCGCCAGAGAGTCCAGCGCCTCGGGGTGGGCGAGCAGGTGGCGGGTCAGCTCCAGCGCCGACGCGGAACTCAAGGCCTCGAAGTGGAGCCCCTCGGGGGTGCGCTCCACGTAGAGGAGGTCCTGCACGCCGGCCTGGAGGCAGGAAAACCCCACGTAGACCACCTGGCCGTCCGAAAGAGCGCGTCCGGCCTCCACGTGGAGGATTCGCTCGAAGACGAGCGACAGCGCCGCCAGGGCCTCCGCCGGCTCGGACAGTGCGAAGCCGCCGGGGACCGGCTTGAAATGGCTCCCCCGGGAGAGCGATTCGGCGGCGGCGGCGGCTTTCGCCTCGTCCAGGGCGAACCGGTCGCGGTAGATGCTCCGCACGGCGAAGGTGAGCCACTGGGTGCTCAAGGGTGTTTCCCGGACGGTCCGCGCCAGGAGCGCTGGGGTGAGGGGGACGGCGGGGGCCTCGGCGAGCGAGGCCATGGAGGCGAGACGGCGGCGGCGCTCCAGATCCAGGGCCGCGGCCAGGGCGAGCGCCTCCTCGGGGGCGCAGAGGGCCTTGAAGGCCGAGGACTTGACGGGGGTCTCGCCGGTGAGCTGGCGGATCCCCTCGAGCAGCGCCGGCAGGGGGGCGGGGTCCTCCACCCGGAGCCCCTGCAAGGTGTTGGTGACGCCGACGGGCACTCCGCCCTCGGGGTCGAAGAAGACCGTCTGCTCGAAGGTCTGGGACGCCTCGGTGACGTAGACTCTCGCGTAGGAGCGGGCCCCGCCCAGAACCTGCAGCGCGTGGCGGGCCGCCACCGTGAGCTCGCCCGAGGGACCGAGCAGGCCCAGCCGCGGGGGCAGTCCTGGATCCAGCGCGGGGACGGTCTCCCCCCTGGGAACGCGGAAGGGGGAGATGGAGCCCAGCGGCGCGGGGGCCAGGGTCCCCAGCGCCTGGAGTTCTTCCCTCGAAACCGTGAACGCGAGCGCCTCACCCATCGCGCACTCCCTCCCTTACGAGAATCCGAACCAGCCCATGATGGGGCTTTTGACGGCCGCGTCCTGGGCGGTTCCCTGGATCACGTTCTTGGCCCCCGTCTTGAACCGGTCCCGGACTATGTCCCGGACCGACTCGTCCACGCCGCTCCCCTTGAGGGCGTCCTTGATGAAGCCGGCCCGCGAGTCGCCCCACTCCACGCCGGGGTTGTAGTCCTTGAATCCGGGGATCTTGTCGGTCTGGTTGACCTTGTCCAGGATCTTGCCGAGGCCGAGGTCCACGACGCCCTTGGCCGTCCCCTTGCCGATGTTCTTCAGGTAGTCGCCGCCCTGGGCGATTCCCTCTCCCAGCCCCTCGGCCGTCCCCTTGGCCACCGTGTAGACGTCCTTGATGCGGCCGCCCGCGGGTCCCGTGACGGTGGAGAGGATGTCCACGCCCTTGTCCGCGACGGTCTGGGTGATCTCCGCGGCCTTGGTGCCCTTGTCCCACCACCAGGCGCTGTCGTTCGCTGACTTGGCCTCGGCCTCCAGCTTGTCCTGGCGGGCCTTCATCTCGTCCCGCAGCTTCTGCCACTCCGGCGTCCCCCTCTCGGGCCACTTGGATGCTGGCTCCTTAGGCGGCTCCTTGGGTGGTTCCTTAGATGGTTCTTTGGTCGGCTCCTTAGATGGTTCCTTAGACGGTTCTTTGGAAGGCTCCTTGGACGGCGCCTTAGATGGTTCTTTGGTCGGCTCTTGGGATGGCTCCTTGGTCGGTTCCTTAGATGGTTCTTTAGACGGCTCTTTGGATGGCTCCTTGGACGGCTCCTTAGATGGTTCCTTAGACGGTTCTTTGGAAGGCTCCTTGGACGGCTCGGTGGACGGCTCAGTTCCCTGGGGCGGCTGCGGTCCCGTTCCCGTGGGGCCGCCCGGGGGGGGTGGAACGGGCGGTTCGGGCGGCGGCGACGGAGGCTGGTCGGTATAAGGATTCCCTGGAGTTCCATCGCCCGACACGCCGGGCGGGAGACCACTTCCCCCGGGTGGCGTATCGGTGAAGGGGTTCTGCGGCGAGCCGTCGCCCCAGTAGGGCGTACCGCTCTCGGTGTAGCCCGTGGGAGGCGGCACG
>JAKAIJ010000086.1 GCA_021814355.1 Acidobacteriota bacterium | reverse complement strand
CAGTTCCCGCAGCCGCAACTCGACCTTTCTCCAGAGCCTCTCCAAGTCCGATCTCAACGGCTCCGGGGGCTACAACACGCGCAACACATGGTTCTCAGCGCTCGAGGACACCGTGGACGTGGCCTCCATCGGCTTCACCGTGGACCTCGTTCCCCGCAAGGCGTCGCTCGAGTTCTATTACGCGTACCAGCAGGGGCGCGGCACGCGCAGCGACTCCAACGTCGCCGGGATCCTCGTGGACAACGCCCAGGCCTTCGTTTTCCCCGACACCCTGGACCGGAGCCACCTCGTGGAGGGCAAGTTCACCTATGCGCTCAACGACCACTGGGGCCTCGGCGCCCGCTTGCTCTACGACAGCTTCCACCTGGACGATTACGCCTGGAACGACTACGGGCCCTATAACGCCAACCTGAACACGGCGCGGTTCCAGATCCACCCGCAGTTCTTGATGAACGCGAAGTACGGGAGCTACGACGCCGTGGTGGCCACCCTGTTCGCGCGGTACCGCTTCTAGCAGGCTGTTGAGAAGCTCACGTAGCTGGGAGAGTTTTCAGCAGCCTGCCACGATCCCCCTTTTCCACCCCTCGGGGCGGGCCTTCGGGCCCGCCCCACCCCTTCTTCCGGGAGCCGCGGAGAGAGACTTCCCTGTAGCGCCGCCCTCTTGCGCCCTCCCGCTGCTCCGCGGCGAGCTCGCTACGGAGAAGGCCTCTTCTCGGGGGGCCAGCCGTGGCACAGGCTCCAGAGCCGCGCGTACTTGAGGAAAACGCCGTAGGCGGCGACGCCCGCCACCAGCGCCCCGGGAACGCCGTCCAGGAAGCCGAGACGGAAGAGGTACTGCTTGAGGAACCGGTGGAGGGGCCGCAGGAGGATGGAGCCGAGGCCGGCCCGCGCGCCCTCCCGATGGAGCTGCTCGGCGCCCCAGCGGGCGTAGAGGTCGTTCTTGCGCTGGTACTGTTCCCAATCGCGCACCGTGTCGTGGAGGAGGTAGGCGCCCTTCACCTCCCCGACCCGCAGCCCCGCGAGGGAAATCTCCTCGTGGACCTGGACCTCCCGGTAGCGGCAGGTGTTCCGGATGAGCCGGACGACCCGGTCCCTGGCCAGCCCACCCCAGCGCATCGTGCGGCCGAAGTAGATGTTCCGGCGGCGGATCCAGTAGGCGTCGGCGCGGGGGCCCTCCGCGAGCAGCGCCCGCACCTCGGCCACCAGCTCGGGCGTGGGGCGCTCGTCCGCGTCCAGCAGGAAGACCCAGGGGTGGTTGGAGCGGGGGATGGCCCAGTTCTTCTGGGCGGCGGGGGAGCGGTACTCGTGGACCACCACCCGGACCTTCGGGTCGGGGACGGCGCGGGCGGCCGCGGCGGTCCCGTCGGTGGACGCCGCGTCCACCACGACGAGCACCTCGTCGGCCCAGAGGAGCGACCGGACCGCGTCGGCGATCTGGTGCGCCTCGTTTCCCGCCGGGATGATGGCCGTGACCTTTTCCAACGGGCCTCCCCGCCCATTGTAGCAGAGGCGGCGCGGGGGCAGAACGAGCGGACTGGAGACAAGTGGAGCCGCGTAAGCGCACGCGATCGCCGGCCCCCGGGCAAGGTCGCGCCCCCGGGCCGCCGCCCCGGCCGCGTGCTACACTCCCTCCTGGTTCGGAGGAGAGGCGATGGCCTACCGCGACCTGCGCGATTTCATGAACGCGATCGAGACAGAGAGGGACCTCCTGCGCGTGAGCGAGGAGGTGGACCCCCGCCTCGAGGTGACCGAGCTCCTCGACCGCGCGGTCAAGGAGGACGGGCCGGCGGTCCTCTTCGAGAGGGTGAAGGGCCACACGGCGCCCGTGCTCGGCAACGTGATGGGCACCCATCGCAGGATGCTCAAGGCGCTGGGGCTGGCCTCCTACGACGAGGCCGACGCGCGCGTCGCCGCCTTCTTCGACGTCAAGCAGCCCCAGGGGCTCCTGGACAAGCTCAAGATGCTGCCCCAGCTCGCCGAGCTGACCTCTTTCCTTCCCAAAACGGTGAAGTCCGGCCCCTGCAAGGAGGTCATTTGCGGGAAGGGCCGGTTCTCTCTCCGGGAACTCCCCGTCTGCACCTGCTGGCCCGAGGACGGCGGCCCTTTCATCACCCTCCCCATGGTCTTCACCAAGGACCGCGAGTCGGGCAAGCGCAACTGCGGGATGTACCGGATGCAGGTCTACGACGACACCACCACGGGGATGCACTGGCACGTGCACAAGCACGGCGCCAAGCACGCGCGCCAGCGCCAGCGCCGCGGCGAGAAGATCGAGGTGGCCGTCGCCATCGGCTCCGACCCCGCGACCTATTTCTGCGCCGCCATGCCGCTTCCCGACGACGTGGACGAGATGCTCCTGGCCGGCTTCCTCCGCAAGGAGGCGGTGGAGATGGTGAAGTGCGAGACGGTGGACCTGGAGGTCCCCGCCAACGCCGAGTACGTCCTCGAGGGGTGGGTGGACCCGGGGGAGCTCCGGCGCGAGGGCCCCTTCGGCGACCACACGGGCTACTACTCCCTGGCGGACGACTATCCCGTCTTTCACGTGGAGTGCCTGACGCGCCGCAAAGACCCCCTTTACGTCCACACCATCGTGGGGCGGCCGCCCATGGAGGACTGCTACATGGGCCACGCCATCGAGCGCCTCACGCTGCCCATCCTGAAGCGCCAGATGCCCGAGGTGGTGGACCTCCACATGCCCTTCGAGGGGGTGTTCCACAACCTCATGCTCGTCGCGATTGACAAGCAGTATCCGGGCCACGCCCGGAAAGTCATGCACGCGGTCTGGGGCCTCGGCCAGGCGATGTTCACGAAGGTCATCGTCGTCGTGGACAGGGACGTGAACCTCCACGACCCCAGCGAGGTGGCCTGGAAGGTGCTCAACCACATAGACCCGGGCCGGGACCTGGAGTTGGCGCGGGGCCCCATGGACGTTTTGGACCACGCCAGCCAGTACCTGGGATACGGCGGAAAACTGGGCGTGGACGCCACCCGGAAGTGGCCCGGCGAAGGCTTCGCCCGCGAGTGGCCCGGCGTCATCGAGAACGACCCCGGCGTCAAGAGGCGCATGGGGGAGATCTGGGAGAGGCTCCGGCCCGGGCGGTGATTCGCCGGGCGGATTTTCCGGCAGGCGGCGCCCCGGGGGGGCCCGCCCGCGGCCGGAGCGGTCCGGGGGGAGCGACATGCGGGAGTTGCTGGATCTCTTGAAGTCGGCGGAGGCGGTGGAGGCGATGGCGGCCGACCTCTACGTCCGCTACCGAGGCGCCTTCGCGGCGGACGCGGAGGCCGAGCTCCTCTTCAGCCAGCTCCACCACGAGGAGCTTTCCCACGTGGCGCTCGTGCGCTACGTGGCCGTGGTCGC
The DNA here is from genome assembly GCA_021814355.1 of Acidobacteriota bacterium. Classification (GTDB taxonomy): domain Bacteria; phylum Acidobacteriota; class UBA4820; order UBA4820; family DSQY01; genus JAEMPZ01. Next base: position 6,291 of record JAKAIJ010000086.1, on the reverse strand, counting down.
CCGGAGCGGAACCGTGAAGATCTCTCCGGCCTCCCTGAGCTCCGACGCGCTGCTGCTCCTCTCGGCGCGACTCGAGGACGAGCTCTCGAAGCCGGTTCCCTCCACCCTGGGGGAGGCCGTTCGGACGGCCCTTGAGCTGGAGGTGGGGGTGGGAGAGGGATACCAGAAGACCCGGCTCGCCGAGTGCGGCCCCTCCGTGGCGCGGCTCGTGGCAGGGTTGGCCGAACAGGACCACGCGGAGAGACTCCGGGAGTTCGCCGCCCGCCGGCGGCTGCTCTGAGCCGGTCCCTTCAGAGCGGTCGTCCTCCGGCGGTCCGGCTTGACCGGCGTCGAGCCCGCACCTACACTGGCCGCGCCCGCAGGAGGGGAATGGATGCCCGCGGAGGGCGATCTCTTCGCCAACACCTCGAGGAACGCCAACGCGGTCGCCGAAGCCCTCCTGGCGGAAGAACCCGGCGTGCGCCGGGTCCTGGACATCCCCTGCGGCGAGGGGGCTCTGACCCGGCGGCTGCTGGAGCGCGGCTACGAGGTCCACTCCGCCGACCTCGAGCCCGTCGCCAAGGTCAACCTCGAGCGGTTCCGCCTGGCCGACATGGACCGGCCGCTGCCCTACGAGGACGGCTTCTTCGACGCGGTGGTCTGCGTGGACGGCATCGAGCACCTGACCCGCCCCTTCGACTTCATCGCGGAGTGCGCGCGGGTCCTGCGGCCCGGCGGCGCGTTCATCCTCTGCACGCCCAACGCGAGCGCCCTGCGCTCCCGGTGGCGCTTTTTCTTGACGGGGTTCCACAACAAGGGCAAGACGCCCCTCGACGAGCGCGCCCCCCACCCGCTCCACCACATCGCCCTGGTCACCTTCCCCGAGCTGCGGTACCGTCTGCACACCCGCGGGTTCCGGGTGACCGCGGTACGGGCCAACATCACCAAGGCGGCGGCCTGGTTCTACCTCCCCTGGGTGCCCCTGGCTTACCTCGTCACCCGGCTCGTTTTCTGGCGCGAGGAGAGGGACCCCGCCGTGCGGCGCCAGAACCGGGAGGTCCTCGGGCAGCTCTTTTCGGTGCCGGTGCTCTTCGGCGAGCTTCTGCTGGTGAAGGCCGTCAAGGGCGTCGCCTGAGGTTTCCGCAGCCTCCGAATCTACAGGAGAAAATTCCGTTTCTTCGGCGCTGTCGTCGTGCTTCGTCCGCGCCAGATTTTGGGGCAAAATCCTCACAACTCATTTGAAAAGAGGGCCTTACGTCTTTTCGGGCGAAGCGTAATTCCCAGGGGTCTTTTTGAGATGCGGGACAAAACCCATCTCCTCATATCTGATATAATCGGCCCGCCGGGGAGGACCCATGTCGAAGAATAGCCGCAGGAGGCGCCGTCGGCGCTGGATCCGGAGGCAGACGGCCCCCGGGGCCTCGCCCGGGACGCTCGCCCCCGATCCGGAGGCCTCCAAGCCGGTCGTCCGGGTCCTCTCGTACGGCGCCGACGACTTCGAGGAGCGCGAGGTGGCGGACCTCTCCACGCTGAGGGGGCTGGTGGGGAAGCGCCCCGTCACCTGGGTCCACGTGCAGGGGCTGGGGGACGGCGCCGCCATCGCGGCCCTGGGCGAGCTCTTCGGCCTCCACAAGCTGGCCCTCGAGGACGTGGTCAACGTCCACCAGCGTCCCAAGGTCGAGCAGTACGGCGAGACCCTCTTCATCGTGACGCGGGTGCCTTCCCGGCGGGAGGAGACGGACACCGAACAGGTGGCCCTCTTCCTCGGCGGGGGCTTCGTCGTCAGCTTCGAAGAGCGTCCGCCCGAGGTGTTCGCCCCCGTCCGGGAGCGCATCCGCGCGAGGCGGGGCCGCATCCGGTTTGAGGAAGCCGACTATCTGGCCTACGCCCTGCTGGACGCGGCGGTGGACGGCTTCTTCCCCGTGCTCGAGCGCCTGGGGGAGCAGCTGGAGGAGCTTGAGGAGTTGGTGGTGGGGCGGCCCTCGCCCGCCACCGTCTCCCGGATCCAGGCTTGCAAGCACGACCTGCTCATGCTGCGCCGGGCCATCTGGCCCCAGCGGGAGGCTCTCGCGGTCCTCTTCCGCGACCCCTCCCCCCTCGTCCGCCCCGAGACCCGGGTCTACCTGCGGGACTGCTACGACCACACCATCCAGATCATGGACCTGCTCGAGACATACCGCGAAATCGGCTCCGGGCTCATGGATGTCTACCTTTCGAGCGTGAGCAACCGGATGAACGAAGTCATGAAGGTCCTCACCATTATCGCCACCATCTTCATGCCCCTGAGCTTCCTGGCGAGCCTCTACGGGATGAACTTCCAGACCGACAAGTCGCCCTGGAACATGCCCGAGCTCGCCTGGCGCTACGGATACCCCTTCGCGCTCGGGCTCATGGCGCTCTCCTCGCTGGGGATGCTGCTCTATTTCTGGCGCAAGGGATGGCTTACCAACGGGTCGCGGCGGCGGTCCGAAGGCGAGCCCTGATTCCGCGATGAAGAGATTTAGGTGCTGAGGCTGGAGGATGCTTCGCACCTTCCGGGCCTCGCGGCCGTCTCTCCAGAGGATGGTTTCGGAAAGGCCGTTGCGGGCCATCCTCTTGCGCGCCGGCCCCGCGAGCCCCGGCCCTTCGGGCGCTCCAGCCTTCCTAGATTTCTGCCGCCCCCCCCCCACCTACCCAGCGCGCCGCGAGTCTCGGACCATCTCCTTCGTCAAGCTTCGCGGGCCAGCGCCTGCGAGGTACATCCCAGTACGACTCGGCGCGGCCCGCTCGCTTTCCTCGGATCTGGCCCAATCCGCGCGGGACGCCGCCTTCCTCGCTACGCGCCGGAAGGCGAATCGTGCACGATAGACGTATAGATCGCAGCTTGGTATCGCCCATCGTGGGATTCGGGGTAGGGAGGCCCCTTGACCCGGGGGTCCGCTTTCCCTATAATTCGCCGTCTGGTGGGGCTATGGCGCAGCTGGGAGCGCGCTTGAATGGCATTCAAGAGGTCGGGGGTTCGATCCCCCCTAGCTCCACCAACTAACTGTTGAAAAGGACAGGCCGCCCCGGGGGCGGCCTTCGCGTTTCCGGCCGCCCTCGGCCGGCCGGGAGGTCTCGTGGGCGGAAAGGACGTGAACGTGCACCACCCGGCGGCTACCGCGGCGCTCTCCGCGCGGTTCGAAGAGGCGCTGGTCTACGCCACCCGGCTCCACGCGGGCCAGGTCCGCAAGGGCTCGGGGGTTCCCTACGTCTCCCACCTCCTGGCGGTCGCCGCCCTCGTCCTCGAGCAGGGCGGGGACGAGGAGCAGGCCATCGCGGCGCTCCTGCACGACGCGGTGGAGGACCAGGGCGGGCGAGCCGTCCTCTGGGAGATCCAGACTCGGTTCGGCACGGGGGTGGCCGAGATCGTCGCCGCCTGCACCGACGCCTGGGAGAGCCCTAGCAGGCGGCTGAGCAACTCGCGGCCTACGGGAGTTTTTCAGCAGCCTGCTAAGCCGCCCTGGCGCCAGCGGAAGGAGGCGTACCTGGCCCACCTGCCCGACGCCTCCGACGGGGCGCGGCTGGTCAGCGCCGCGGACAAGGTCCACAACGCGCGCGCCATCGTCGCCGGCTGCGCCCGGGAGGGCCAGGCCTTCTGGTCGCGGTTCAACGCCGGGAAAGAGGAGATCCTCTGGTACTACGGCGAGCTGGCGAGGATCTTCACGGAGCGCGGTCCCGCGTTCCTGGCCGGGGAGCTCCGGGAGCTGGTGGCCGCCATACGGCGTCTGGGCGGCGCGCCGGGGAAGCGCGGTTGACCCCGCCCCCCTGGCGGCGGGCCGAGCCCAGCGCCGACGACGTCGCCGCGCTCGCGGCGCAAGGCCCGCTCCCCCCGTTGGCCGCGGAGCTGCTCTGCGCCTTCGTCCCCGAGCCCTCCCGCCGCGAGGTTTTCCTGGCTTCGGGCCCCCCCGAGTTCCCCGGTCCGCCGGCCTTTCCGGCCCTGGCGCCCGCCGCGGAGCGCCTCGTGCGGGCCCTCGCCGGATCCGAGCGGATCCTGGTCCACGGGGACTACGACGTGGACGGCCTCATGGGGGCCGCGGTCCTCGCGGGCGGGCTGAGGGCCCTGGGGGGGAAGGTCTCGGCCTTCATCCCCTCGCGGTTCGAGGGGGGCTACGGCCTGTCGGAAGCGAGCCTCCGCGCGGTGCGGGACGAGGGGGCGACCCTGGTAGTGACCGTGGACTGCGGCACCAACGCGCGGGACGTGGGAGAGGCCCTCGCCGCACTGGGGGTGGACCTCATCGTGGCGGACCACCACGCGCCCGACCCGGGCCGCCAGCCTCCGGGCCTCCTGGTGAACCCGCACCTGGGCGGCGCGGACCCCGAGCTGCGCTCCCTCTGCGGCGCCGGCGTGGCCTACCTGCTGGTGAGGGCCGTGTCCGAGGTGCTGGGCAGGGCTCTCCCGCCGGAGCCCTTCCTGCGGCTGCTCGCCATCGCCACGGTGGCCGACGTGGTGCCCCAGTCCGGGCTCAACCGCAGGCTCTGCAAGGCGGGGTTCCGGGCGCTGGAGGAGACCCCCAACCCCGGCCTCGCCCTCTTGCTCTCGCGCTGTCCCACGGAGGGGGGTGTGGGAAGCCGCCACGTGGGGTTCTACCTGGCGCCGCGGTTCAACGCCGCGGGGCGCATCGAGGACGCCCGGCTCGTGCTGGAGCTCCTCCTGGAGCGCGACCCCGCCGCCGCGGCCCGCATGGTGGGGCGCCTGGAGGCGCTCAACGAGACCCGCAAGGTCCTCCAGGCGGAGGCTCTGGAGGGGGCCAGCCGCGCCCTGTCCGGGCAGGAGGGACTCCCGGTGGCCTTCGCCGCCTCCTCCGGCTGGCACAGGGGGGTGGTGGGCCCCGTCGCGTCCCGCCTCGCCGAGCGCGCTCGCAAGAGCGCCTTCGTGGCCGCCGTGGAGGGGGATTTCGCCACGGGGTCCGGGCGCGGCTGGGGCGGAGACAACGTGACCGAGCGGCTCCGGGCCGCGTCCGATCTGCTGGAGCGCTTCGGCGGCCACCAGGGGGCCGCCGGGTTCACCGTGAGGGCCGGCCGGCTCTCCGCCCTCGAGTCCCGCCTCCAAAGCGCGGCGTCCGCCGCGGGCGCCCCCGCCCGGCTTCGGGCCTACTTCCCGCTCCCCGTCTCCCGGCTCGACGACGCGTGGCGGGCCCTGAACTTCCTCGATCCCCTAGGCCCCGGCGTAACGGAGCCCCAGTTCGGCCTGGCGGACCTCAAGGTACGGCAAAGGCGGGTGATGAAGGAGCGCCACCTCGCCTGGGACGTGGAGGGCCCGGAAGGACGCGCCCTCCGCCTGCTCGCCTGGGACGGCGTCGCCTCCGGATGGAACGGGGAGAGCATCGGCCCCGGCAAGCTCGTCGTGGGCCGCATCCTCTCGGAGCTGCGCCGCGGAGGGGCCCCCTACTACATCGAGGTCACCGACATCCTCTAGGTTTGTCTTCCACGTTGCTAACGAACATTGCTTCGGCGTGGCACCGGGCGCGAGGCCGTTACGGTCGCGAAGCGTAAGCGCGCAAGGGCAAAATCCGCACAACAAACAGCGGTCCCACGGGTTGTTTCCTCCCGAATCCGCCGTAGCTTCGCCACCCCTCATTTTCAGTGGTCCGATCCGTGCTTGACTACACATGTTTCAGAGTTGCCATGGATAGCTACGGCGCGCAGGTGCTCTGGCTGGGGGGGATCTCCTGGCTGCGCGAGTCGTACCCGCTCGGCCCCTCCTCCGCCTTCTGGAAGGTCGTGACCAAATAGTAGTGGTTTCCAGACGAGGGCAGGATCGGCACCCGCATTTCTCCCGTCCCGAGATCCGTGGCCGCCAGCCCGCAAAACCTTTCCGGACTACTCCCGTGGCTGTACCAGGCCCCCACGGTCCCTTCGTAGAGGTTGTACCCCAATGGGCGGAGCACCTTCTGGAAGTAGAGGTAGTATCCCGTCGGGGATGCCGCGTCCTTGGCGAGGCGGGCCGGGAAGACCGCGAGGGCTGGTGACACCTCCGTCGTTGAACAGGCAAAGACGGACACGGCGAGGGGTGCCGAGACCGCGGAGCACCCGGCGTCGTTGGTCACGGTCACGTTGTAACTCCCCGAGAGGGAAGCATCGTAGGTTCGACCAGTTGCCCCAGCAATCGGCCTGGCGCCGAAATACCACTGGTAGGTCATTCCCGCAGGACCTGCTGTCAGAGGGGCCGTTGAGGCTGGGCAGCGGTTGAAACGCGATCCGGAAACCGTCGCATCCGGGGGTGGCGTTACCGTGATAGTCCTCTCGGGTGATGTCGCCGTGCAGGAGGCCCCGTCGGTCACAGTGACGGAA
>JAKAIJ010000085.1 GCA_021814355.1 Acidobacteriota bacterium | reverse complement strand
CGATCTGGGGACTCCACTGAACCAGTAGTAGCCCCCCCAGACGATCATCTCGCTCCCCGTCCAGACGGCGGTGTGGCCGGAGCGGCTGGCGGGAACGTTCGCTCCCGTGGAGGTGGCCGCCCAGGTATCCGTGGAGGGGGTGTACCGCCCCCCCGTGTTGAGGTAATGCCCCGTCGTATCGTAGTAGTAGCCCCCCCAGACGATCATTTCGGTCCCCGTCCAGACGGCGGTAGCGCTGCTGCGGGCGGATGGGCAATTCAGCGCCGTCGAGGTGGGTGTCCAGGTGTCCGTGGAGGGGTTGTAGCGTCCGCCCGCGTTCAGATAGGAACTCAGGCCGTTTCTACCTCCCCAGACGATCATCTCGCTCCCCGTCCAGACGGCGGCGTGGCCGGAGCGGCCGGCGGGAACGTTCGCTCCCGTGGAGGTGGCTGCCCAGGTATCCGTGGCGGGATTGTAGCGCCCGCCCGTGCTCGCGTAGCCTAGCCCGTCAGAACCGCCCCAGACGACCATCTCGCTCCCCGTCCAGACGGCGGTGTGGGAGTAGCGGCCGGTCGGACAGGAGCGGCTGCCCAGGCGCCACGAGCCGTCACAGGGGCCGGCGAGCGGGAGCTGGGGAAGGGGAAGGGAGAGGCGCACAGCTTTGCCGTCCAGCGGGAGATCCTCGGCGATTCCGGCCCTCACCTCCTCCCACCAAGCCGAGAAGGCTCTCTTTTCGAAGAGGGCCGATTCGGCTTCGAGCACTTTCTCAGTCCGCTGAAGGAGATGGGAGACGACGAAGGTCTCCTCGCTTTCGCGGAAGCGTAGCGTTCCCAGGGTTGGGGGTGCGGAAAACCCCGGGGAATGGCGCTCAAGCGCTTCACCGGCGGGCGATACCGCGTCGTACTCGCCGGCGATCCTCCGAAACTCCTCGAAGCTTACGCGGACCACGCGGAGACCGCCGGGGGAGGGCGCGCCCGCATCCTCTGGTTCGTCCCCGGCGCCCGCCTCGTACCGCACCCTCTCGCATCTCGCCTCCGGCGGCAGGCCGGCGGAAGCGATCCTCCCGGACCGGTAGAGCTCCTCCGCCCTCTTGCGCGCCTCTTCGTGAAACCGCGAGTCGTAGGCGTACCAGTTGCGGACGAGCCGGTCCGCGAGCACCGGCCGCGCGAGGCACTCGGCGATGAGGTAGGGGTCGTTATCGAGAGCGGCGAAGAGCTCCTGAAGAGTGGCGGGGTCCTTGGTGCTCTTTACCATCCGGTCCATCTCCGCCTGGAGCTGGGCGGGCTCGATAGGCCGCTGCCAGTACTCGCCGAGCGCCGCGGACTTCTTGAGGTAGTCGGCCACCTTGGCCTCGATCTGGGCGCGAGGCACCATCTCTTCAAAGGGGGGTTGGGGGCCGGGATTCTCCCTCGGCCAGATGCGGTGGGCGTAGTAGACCCGCTCGATCGCCTCCTGCGCCTTCACCCGCTCCCCGAAGGTCAAGCCTTCGGCGGCCGCCGCGCTTTCCACGCCCTCGGACCGGCCGGCGCGAGCGGAGAGAGGGAATGTGAGGAACAGCGTGGACACCAGCAGCCAAACCAACGCAACGCCACCTGCCGTGGTCTTCTTCGCCATGAGGTCCCCCATCCAAACGCCGCGAGCGAATCACATGGATGGTATGGCGGGCGACGGGAGGCGTCAAGGAGAGGAACGTTACCTGGACCGCCTCACCTCCCGGCCGGGCGCAACGCACCAAGAGCCCTTCCGGGGCCTGAGCCGCTCTCGGCAGGCGGCGAGAGAAACGTAGAGACGGAAAACCGGGGCGAAGGGGGAGGTCGCGGAGGGGCGTTCGAGGGGGCCTCTTGTCCTCACCCTGGGCACCCGAAATGGTACCTTCGGAAACACGAAAGGGGCTATTTTACTCAAAACCGGCCTCTTTTTGCGACCTTCTTTTTAACCTTGGACGACTTGACACCCACTATATCTTGCGCTATATTTGTCCCGCTGTCGCAAATATTGAGTCTCCCCCCTCCGAAAAGGCGGGGAGGGGACCCTCGGATAAACGACGCGCCCAGGACCCGACACGCCCGAATGGGAGAAACGACGATGGACCAGGTGAAGGAGCCCCAGCCGGCCGAGGCGGCCGGATCCCGGAAGAACGCACCGGGCGGCGAGAAGACCGCCAAGAGCACGGCCGCCGAGCCGGTCGCCGGCAAGGGCGTCGCCGAGGCCCTCGCGCCGTTCCGCATCGAGCGCCGCTTCACCCGGGAGGGCGGGGAGCCGTACGCCGACACGGCCTACGAGCCTCGCACGAGCAAGATCCTGAACACCGACGGTTCGGTGGTCTTCGCCCTCGAGAACGCCGAGGTCCCAGCGGACTGGTCCCAGCTCGCCACCGACATCCTCATCTCCAAGTACTTCCGCAAGGCGGGCGTGCCCGAGACGGGCCACGAGGTCTCCGTGAAGCAGGTCGTGCGGCGCATCGCCCACACCCTGCGCACGGAGGGCGAGCGGCTCGGTGGGTACTTCCTGGACGCGGACGAGGCCGACGCCTTCGAGGACGACCTCGTCCACCTCCTGCTCACCCAGAAGGGGGCCTTCAACTCCCCCGTCTGGTTCAACCTCGGCCTCTGGCACGAGTACGGCATTGAGGGGCAGGGCGGCGCCTATTACTGGAACCCCGACAAGGACCGCATCGAGGAGACCGCCAACGCCTACCAGCACCCGCAGTGCTCGGCCTGCTTCATCCAGAGCGTGGGCGACGACCTCATGTCCATCTTCCAGCTGGCGAAGAACGAGGCCCGGCTCTTCAAGTACGGCTCGGGCACGGGATCGAACTTCGCCCGCATCCGCTCCCGCGAGGCGAAGCTCTCGGGGGGGGGGACCTCCTCGGGGCTCATGTCCTTCCTCGAGGTGCTGGACAAGGCCGCCGGAGCCACGAAGTCCGGCGGCACCACCCGGCGCGCGGCCAAGATGGTGGTTCTGGACATTGACCACCCCGAGGTCCTGGACTTCATCAACTGGAAGCGGCGCGAGGAGCACAAGGCGCGCCTCCTGGCGGAGCGCGGCGTGGACCTGGAGGACGCGGTCCGCACGGTGTCGGGGCAGAACGCCAACAACAGCGTGCGCCTCACCGACGCCTTCATGGAGGCCTACGAGAAGGACGGCGAGTTCAAGACCACCTTCCGCCTCTCGGGCGAGGTGGCCCACGTCTACAAGGCCCGGGAAGTCATGCGGCAGATCTCCCAGGCCGCCTGGGAGTGCGGGGACCCGGGACTCCAGTTCGACACCACCATCAACCGGTGGCACACCTGCAAGGCCACGGACCGCATCCGCGCCTCGAACCCCTGCTCCGAGTACATGTTCCTGGACGACTCGGCGTGCAACCTGGCGAGCTTGAACCTCATGAAGTTCCTCGACGCGGAGGGGCGGTTCGACGTGGGGGCCTTCAAGGCCGCCACCGCCGTCTTCATCACCGCCCAGGAGATCCTCGTGGACGCCTCCTCCTACCCCACGGACGGCATCGCCAAGAACAGCCACGACTACCGTCCGCTGGGGCTCGGCTACGCCAACATGGGCACCCTGCTCATGGTGAAGGGCATCCCCTACGACAGCCCCAAGGCCCTGGCCTGGTGCGGCGCCGTCACCAGCCTCATGACGGGCCACGCCTACACCACCTCGGCCCACCTCGCGGACCGCAAGGGGCCCTTCCCGGGCTACTTCAAGAACCGCGAGACGATGCTCGAGGTGATTAAGATGCACCGGGACGCCAGCCACGCCATTGACGCGGGCTTCCTGCCCGAGGAGCTGGCGCTCGCCTGCCGGCAGGTGTGGGACGACGCCCTCACCTTCGGGCGGCAGCACGGCTACCGGAACGCCCAGGCCACGGTCATCGCCCCCACGGGGACCATCGGCCTGCTCATGGACTGCGACACCACGGGGATCGAGCCCGACTTCGCCCTGGTGAAGTTCAAGAAGCTGGCGGGCGGGGGGTACTTCAAGATCGTGAACCAGTCCGTGGAGCGGGCGCTCGCGGCGCTGGGCTACACGGGTCCCCAGGTCCAGGAGATCCTGGCCTATCTCATCGGAACGGGCAAGCTTTCGGGCACCCCCCACGTGAATCCCACCTCGCTCAAGGCCAAGGGTCTCACGGAGGGGGAGATCGCCCGGGTGGAGGCCCAGCTCGCCCGCGTCGTGGACCTGCCTCAGGCCTTCTCCGCCTTCGTCCTGGGCGACGAGTGTCTCAAGCGGCTCGGCCTCGACCCGCTCCAGGCGCGGGAGCCCGGGTTCAGCTTCCTGGCGGCGCTCGGCTTCACCGCCGCCCAGGTGGAGGAGGCCTCCGCCGCGGCCTGCGGCCACATGACCCTCGAGGGGGCGCCGCACCTGATGGAGGAGCACCTCCCGGTCTTCGACTGCGCCAACCGGTGCGGCAGGACGGGCAAGCGCTTCATCGCCCCCCTGGGCCACGTGAAGATGATGGCCGCCGCCCAGCCCTTCATCTCGGGCGCCATCAGCAAGACCGTCAACCTGCCCAACTCCATCACCCCCGAGGAGATCGAGCGCATCTACGTGGAGTCCTGGAAGCGCGGGCTCAAGGCCCTGGCGGTCTACCGCGACGGCTCCAAGGTGACCCAGCCCCTCTCGGACGCCTCCAGCCGCGCGGCGAAAGCGGAGGCCGGCCCCGCGGCGGCGGTCCCGGCGGCGGACCTCTGGCGCACCCCGCTCCAGCGCCGCCGCCTTCCCAAGAAGCGCCGCGGCTTCACCCAGGAGGCCCGGGTCGGCGGCCAGAAGGTCTACCTCCGCACGGGCGAGTACGAGGACGGCCGGCTGGGCGAGCTCTTCATTGACATGCACAAGGAGGGCGCGGCCTTCCGCTCCCTCATGAACTGCTTCGCCATCGCGGTCTCCCTCGGCCTGCAGTACGGCGTGCCGCTCGAGGAGTACGTGGACTGCTTCACCTTCACCCGGTTCGAGCCCCAGGGCCCGGTGACCGACCACCCGAACATCAAGTACTCCACCTCGGTCATTGACTTCATCTTCCGGGTGCTGGCGCTGGAGTACCAGAAGCGGACCGACCTGGTACAGGTGAAGCCCGAGGAGCTGGAGGACGCCGAGAAGACCCTCAGCTCCCCCACCGCCTCCAAGAAGGAGGTGGAGGCGGCCGAGAGGGCGCTCGCGGCGCCGGCCGCGGTGCCGGTCTACAAGATCGAGACCTCGGGCAGCGCCCTCTCCCAGCACCTCGGGACCATGATGGGCGACGCGCCCTTCTGCAACATCTGCGGCCACATCACGGTTCGCAACGGGAGCTGCTACAAGTGCCTCAACTGCGGGAACTCGCTCGGCTGCTCCTGAAGGAGCGCGTCCCGGGGCCACTCGGGGTGACCGGGGAAACCCGGTCGCCCTCGCCGTTTTGGGGAGTGGCGCCGTGACCGGCTCGGCCGCGGCGGAGGGGACGGGGGGACCGTCCCGGACCAGGAGGGTCCTTCAGGGCCTCGGCCGGGCGCTGCTGCTGGCGGCGGGGACGGGGCTCTTCGCCCTGTCGGTCCGCTGCCTCATCCAGCCCAACCACCTCCTGGGCGGCGGCGTGACGGGCGCGGCCCTGCTGGTGAACGCCCTCACCGGATGGCCCGTGGGCCTCGCCGCCCTGCTCCTCAACGTCCCCATCTTCCTGATCGGCGCACGGGACATCGGCAAGAGGTTCGCCGCCGGCTCCGCCGCCGCCGTCGTCCTCTTCTGGGCCATCGCGGACCTCGTCCCCGCCGAGGCCATGACCCTGGACCCGATCCTCGGGGCCCTCTTCGGCGGAATCCTGGGCGGCGCGGGAGGGGCGCTGGCCCTGCGTAGCGGGGCCTCGCTGGGCGGCCTCGACATCCTGGGGGTGGTCCTGAACCGGCGCTTCAACCTGGGCGTGGGCGAGGCGGGCCTTGCCGTCAATGCCGCCCTGCTCGTGGCGGCGGGCTTCCTGGAGGGACCCGAGAAGGCCATGTACACGCTTTTGGCCATCTACGCGGGCGCGAAGACGATGGACGCCATCCAGGCCCCACGCCCCCGCAAGGCCGTGCTCATCGTCTCGCGCCGCTCCGCGGCCCTGCGGGAGCGCATCCTCCGGCAGATGGGCCGGGGGATCACGGTGCTCAAGGCGGAGGGCGCCTTCGGCGGCGAGGCCACCGACGCCCTGCTCTGCGTCCTCACCCGCTTCGAGCTGGGGGAGCTGCGGGACATCGTCCGGGAAGTGGACCCGCAGGCCTTCGTGACGGTGCTGGAGGCCAGCGACGTGATCGGCCGCTTCCGTCAGCCCACGGCCTACGCCGTCTGGAAGAAGCTCCGCCACCCCCCTGGATAAGCTATCAGCTGTCAGCTAAAGAAAAGACAAACAGAGAGGGCTTCCCCGTCCTGAGAAACCAGCGCGTTCAAGCAGGATTTCTTATGAGGGGAAGCCGACTCCCTCACCTCCAGTCGCCCACCAGCTCGAAGGCCGCCCAGTAGGCGGGGTGCGCGAAGGGACCGCCGCGTCCCGCCGGCCCCCGCAGCAGCGCGAGCTGGGCCTCCCGCAGGGCCTCGTCCTTGGCCGCCCCCGCCTCCATCCTCTCGTAGAAGACGCGCATGAGCCCGGCGGTGCTCGCGTCGCCCACGCTCCAGAGGGAGGCGAGCACCGAACGGGCCCCCGCGTACTGGAAGGCCCGCGTCAGCCCGATGAGCCCCTCGCCCCCCCGCTCGCGCCCGACCCCCGTGTCGCAGGCCGAGAGCACCACCAGGTCGGCGTCGAGGCGCACGCCCTCGAAGACCTCCCAGGCCTGGAGCAGACCGTTCTCGCCGCCCGTTTCACCGGCGGCGGGCGACGCGAGCGCCAGAGCCGAATCCAGAGGGCTCCTGCGGTCGAGCAGGCCGTGGCAGGCGAAATGGAGGATCCGGGGGGCGGTGCCGAGGGCCTTGGCCCTCTCCTCGGTGGCCTCCTTCCCGGTGAAGAGGAGCGCCCCCTCGCCGAAGAGCGCCGGAAGGACCGCCACCTCCCGGCGGGTGAAGGGGAGCGGCGGCAGGTCGCTCCTGGCCCCGTAGTCCGGATCGCCGAACCCCACGACGGGCGCACCGGGGCGCCTCCGCCGCTCCCGGCGCAGGCCGGCGTAAACCGTCGCGGAGACGACGGTATGGAGGGGCTTCGCCTCCACGAGGTAGCGGAACCTGCCCCCGCCGGGCGCCGCGAGCGCCGCGAAGGGGAGCAGGTGCAGGGGACCGTCGGGGACGACGAGCACCCGCCGCGCCCTCGCGATCTGGGCCGCGGCCGGCGTCAGGAGCTTGTGGGAGAGCGACGCCGCGAAGGGCCGCACCTTCTCCCCCTGCCGCAGGAAGTGGAGGAACCGCCGCGTTTCGCGCCCCAGCGCCTCGGCCCCCGCGGGGATCGCGCGGACCCGGAACTCGCCCGGCCCCGGGCCAAGCGCGAAGAGGAAAGTGCGGGCCTTGCCGACGCTGTAGGAGAGCAGGAGCGTCCCCGGGTCGAGGCGGGCGAGCGCCGCGTCGCAGGTGAGGGGCTCCGGGTACTGGAGCGAGGCCAGCCTCGGGGAGGTCTGGACCACCTCGGCCTTGAGCCGGTCCAGCTCCTCGCGCACCTCGTGCAGCCGCGTACGCAGGGTTTCGATCCGGGCGTCCTCTTTCCCGGGCGAGAGCCCGCCCAGCTCGCCCTGGACCCGGTCGTACTCCGCCGCGAGGGCCCGCCGCCGCCGGTCCAACGCCTCGGGGATGTCCGCGGAGAAGACGAGGTCGCGCTCCGCCAGCATCCTCAAAAGGTCCCTCGCCCGGGAGCGCTCCAGGACTCCGAAGGCCTCCCGTCCCGCCCCCCGGGCGACCTGGAGTGCGATGAGGTCCCGGTAGTACCCGGCGAACCCCGCCGCGAAGCCCGCGCGCGACTCGCTGCCCCCGCCCAGGCGGCTCACCTGCGACTCGAGCGCCCCGACCGCCCGCGCGTAGTACTCCTCGGCTTGCGCGCTGCGGCCCGCGTCCTGGCAGAGATCCCCGAGGTCGTGGAGGGTCTCGGCTTCGCCGCTGCTGGCCGGCGCTACGCGGCCGTAAATCTCCAGCGCCCTCTGCAGCAGCGTCTCCGCCTCCCGCGGGAAACCTGCCTTCAGCCGCGTCCAACCGAGGTCCTTCAGGCAGCTGGCCGCGGAGCCGCTCCCGGGGATGGTCTTCTCGTAGATCGCCAGCGCGTCGCGGTAGCCCGCCTCCGCCGCCGCGAGGTCGCCCCGCTCCAGGGCCACGCTCGCCAGGTTGGCCGTAACCTCGGCAATGTAGGGGCTGCCGGGGGCGAGCTTCTCCATGATGGCCCGGTACCGCCGGAAGTAGGACTCCGCCACGTCGTAGTCCGCGCGCTGCCAAGCCGCGCTGCCCAGGTTCAGAAGGGTGGAGGCCAGCTCGGCGCTCCCTGGCGCGAGCGTCTCCTTCAGGGCAAGCGCCCGGCCGTAGTAGTCCCGCGCCGCCTCGTCGTCGTGCCGGCTCGCCGCCACATTGCCGAGGTTGTTGAGGCTGCGGGCCACGTCCATGCCGCCGGGCGCCAGCGCCTCGCGTAGCGCGAGGGTGCGCCGGTGGTAGGCCTCGGCGGCCTCGAGGTCGCCCCGTTCCTGAGCTACGTTCCCGAGGTTGTTGAGGCTCATGGCGATCGTCAGGCTGCCGGGCGCCTCCCGCTCCTTGATGGCCAGAGCGCGAAGGTGGTAGGCCTGCGCGGCGGAGAGGTCCCCCCGCCGGTCCGCGACGATGCCGAGGTTGTTGAGGCTACGGGCGGAGTCGAGGCCGCCCGGCGCGAGCCGCTCCCGGATCGCAAGGGCCCGCTCGTGCAGCTCCTGGGCCTCGTCCGGACGGCCGAGGTTCAGGACGAGGATGCCGAGGTTGCTAAGCGTGGACGCCTCGTCGAGGCTCCCGCCGGGCGCCGAGAGCCTCTCGGCGGCGAGCGCCCTCCGCCAGAGGGCCTGCGCGCCATCCCAGTCGTTGTCGGCCTTGGCGAAACCGGCCAGCGCGTCGAAGTCCCGGCCGAGCGCAAGACCGCCGGGGCGGGAGGCGCTCCTCGCCTCCGCGGCGCGGCCATAGGCCTCCTTCGCGCCGGCGGCGTCCTTGGTCTTCTCGGCCGCTGCGCCGAGCGCGTCCCAGAAGGCGGCCACCCACTCTCCCGACCCAGCCCGCCGCGCCAGCTCCTGGCCCCTCTGATAGAGTTCCCGGGCGCGCCGGAGATCACCGCGCCCGAGCCAGGCCTCGCCCGTCCGCCGGTAGAGCCAGCAGGCGGCGTCGGTCTCCTTCGAGCGGCCCAGCTCCGCCGCGAGGGCCTCCCAACCGGCGAGGCCCGCGGCGGCCCCCTCGCCGGAGAGCGCTTCGCACCCCGCTTGGTAAGCCGCGAGCGCGCCGCCGCCGAACCGCGGAGCCACGACGAGCCCCCAGCGGCCGGGGGGAAGTGGCGCCGAGAGGGGCGCCGCGCCTCGCGCGCCCGAAAGCCGGACGGGGCCGACGGACGATTGCTCCACGGCCATCACCACCCAGTCGCCTATCCCGCTGATTTCCGTTCGCGGAGGCGGCGTCCCCCCCGATCTTCCGTCGTTCCATGCCAGGCGGTCGTCCCCCCCCTCAAGGCCCGCCTTCTCCGCGGCGCCCCCGGCCTCGATCGTCTCCACAACCACGCCGGGAACCGCGACGAGGGGGACCTTCGGACGGCGCGCCGGGGCACCGGCGCCGGCGCCGGCCAGCAGCAGGAACGCCAGGAGGAGCTT
>JAKAIJ010000084.1 GCA_021814355.1 Acidobacteriota bacterium | reverse complement strand
GTTCCGAAACCCTGTCTCCCCTTCCTGAAACGGCCCCTGCTCAACCGGACCCTCGACGCGCTCGCCACCGCGGGGGTGCGGAGGGTCCTTCTCAACCTCCACCACCTGCCCCAGGAGGTGGCCGCCTGCGCCCGCGCCCATGGGGGGGAGCTCGAGCTGCGCTTCTCCTCGGAGCCCGAGATCCTCGGTACCGCGGGGGTCTTCTGGCCGGTCCGCGGGATGCTTAAGGGCGAAGCCTTCTTCGTGGTGAACGGCGACCTCTTCGGAGACCTGCCCCTGGGGCCGCTGGCGGAGCGGCTGGAGCGGGAGCCCGCCTGCCTCGCGGCCCTCGCCGTCCGCCCGCTGCCGCCCGGCGCCGCCTATACCCCGATCGAGGCGGACGGCCTCGGCGTCCTGCGCGAGTTCGGCCGCGGCGCGTCCCACTTCACAGGCGTCTACGCCGCCCGGCGCGAGCTGCTGGAGCGCCTGCCCGGCCCGGGCTTCCGGGAGCTGGTCCGCGACCTGCTCCGCCCGCTTCTGCCGTCCGGGGTGGTGCACGCGGTGGACTCCCGGGGGCGTTGGTACGACCTGGGCTCGCCGAGCGCCTACCTCGCCGCGTCCCTGGAGTTGCTCTCCCTCATGGCCGAGGGAGGCTTCGCCGTCCCCAGGGGGAGCCGCCTCGAACGGCGGGACGGCCGCCCCCTCCTGCGCCACGAGGGGGCGTGGGTCTCGCGCGACGCGAGCGTCACCGGCCCCGCCGTCGCCGGAGAGGGGGCGAAGGTTCCCGCCCGGTGCCAGGTCGGCCGGTGCGTCCTGTTGCCCGGGACCGCCCTGGCCGTGGGCGAGCGGCTGGAGGACGCCGTGGCCCTCGACGCGCTCCGCGCGCCCTGACCGCATCTCCGCGGGCGTCACGCGGGAGCCCGCGTCACCTCCCGTGCTTTTGGAAGTAGGCCTGGGAGCCCTTCGGGTCGGGCTTCATCGTGTCGTCGCCCGGCTTCCAGTTGGCGGGGCACACCTCGCCGGTCTTCTTGACGGTCTGGACGGCCTGCAGCGTCCGGAGGGTCTCCTCCACGCTGCGCCCGATCCCCAGGTTGTTGACGGTGGCGTGCTGGACGACGCCCTCCCCGTCAATGATGAAGAGGCCGCGCAGGGCGACCCCCGCCCCGTCCATCAGGACGTCGTAGTCCTTCGCGATGGTCTTGTTCAGGTCCGCCAGGTGCGGGAAGGGCAGCGAGCCCAGGCCGCCTTGCTTGCGCGGCGTGCTTTGCCACGCCAGATGGACGAACTTGCTGTCCACCGAAGCCGCCATCACCTCGGCGCCGAGCTTCTTGAACTGGTCGTAGGCGTCCGCGAAGGCCGTGATCTCCGTCGGACACACGAAGGTGTAGTCCAACGGATAGAAGAAAAGGACGACGTACTTCCCCTTGCAATCCGAGAGCTTCACCGTCTTGAACTCGCCGTTTACCACCGCGTCGGCCGAAAACTCAGGGGCCTTCTGTCCAACGAGAGCCATGGCTTCCACCTCCGTGATACGGGTCCGTTCCACCTCCGCCGCCGGGGCGGCGTTTGAGTTGATGGGGTTTCCCCCCCGCCATGCCCACTATACCCCCAGCGGGCGCCTTCTATTTCAACCCCGCCGCATTCCGGACCCTCCGCCCTCCCTGGAATGGCCCGGCGCACGGCGCTGTTTCCGAAGCGGCGCGCGCAGTCCCGCGCGGGAGGGATCATGAAGGTCATGCTCACCGCCCGGGCCCGGTTTTCCGCGGCTCACCGCCTGCTGAACCCGGCCTGGGACGACGCCCGGAACGTCGCCGTCTTCGGTTCCTGCTACAACCTTCACGGCCACGGCCACGACTACACCCTCGAGGTCACGGTGGCGGGCGACGTGGACCCGGGAACCGGGATGATCCTCAACGTGAAGGAGCTGAAGCGCGTCGTGGACGAGAAGGTCATCGCCCGCGTGGACCACAAGAACCTGAACTTCGACGTCCCGTTCCTGGAAGGCCAAAACCCCACGGCCGAGACCCTGGCGCTCGCCTTTTGGAAAATCCTCGAACCCGAGATCCCCGCAGGGAGACTTCATGAGATACGAGTCCTCGAGACCGAGAACAACGTCGCCACCGTCCGCCGGGATTGAGGAGACCCTCGACCTTCACGGCGCCGGGCGCTCCTCCGTCATCGCCCTGCCCGGGGCGGCCGCCGCCGAGGCACGGCACGGCCGCATCGAGGCCCTGTCGCGCGAGATGCTTCTCGAGCTGGGCGAGGACCCGGACCGCGAGGGGCTGCTGCGCACCCCCCGCCGGGTCGCCGAGTCGCTCGAGTTCCTCACCTCCGGCTACGGCCAGGACCTCCGGGCGCTCCTGAACGGCGCCGTCTTCGACGCCGAGGGCTACCGCGAGATGGTCCTGGTGAGGGACGTGGAGTTCTACTCTCTCTGCGAGCACCACCTGCTCCCCTTCTTCGGAAGGGTGAGCGTGGCCTACCTCCCGGGCCGGAAGGTCATCGGCCTCTCGAAAATCCCCAGGATCGTGGACGTCTACGCGAGACGCCTCCAGCTCCAGGAGCGGCTCACGAACCAGGTGGCCTCGGCCCTCGAGGAGCTCCTCGCCCCCCGCGGCGTCGCGGTGACCGCCACGGCCTTCCACCTCTGCATGGCCATGCGCGGGGTCTCGAAGCAGCAGAGCCAGACCGCCACCGTCGCCTTCACCGGGGACTTCAAGACCGACCCGTCGCTCCGGCGCGAGTTTCTCGCCGCCGCCGGCGGCCGCGGCGCACCGCCCGACGGCCTCTAGGGCGCGTTCACACTCGCAACCATGTTACCGTGCCGCCTGGCAAGCGAAGAGCCGTGCATTCGCTTCTCGCGTCGCATCCGTATCCTCGAACCCATCTGCGGCGTCAGGCTGCGGCGTCAGGCTTCGCGGTGTGGGGTGCTCGAAGCACCTCCCAGTGCGACTCGGCGCCGCCCCGCTCGCCTTCCTTGGCATTTGGGCCACCGGCGCCGGGACGCCGCTTCTCCGCTTCGCTCCGCAAGCGATTCCAGCTTCGGCACGCCCGTTCTGCGAACACGCCCTAGCAAAAACTGTGCTGCGGTATAATCGGCCCTCCGGGCAGGCAGCCCGGAGGGCTTTTCCATTCCGGGGAGCGGTTCCATGAAGAACGAGATCGTCCTGGTCACCGGCGCCAGCTCGGGCATCGGCGAGGCGTGCGCGCGGCTCCTCTCGGAGCGCGGCCACACGGTCATCCTCTCGGCGCGCAACAAGGCTCGCCTCGCGGCGCTGGAGAAGGAGTTCAGCGACCGCGGCAAGCGGGCCATCGCGCTCCCCGGGGACGCGACCCGCGAGGAGGAGGCCCGCGACGTCGTCAAGGAGGCGCTCAAGACCTTCGGCGCCGTCCACGCCCTCGTGCACAGCGCGGGCCTCTTCCGGATGGGGCCCTTGGAGGCCACCAGCGCCGAGGAGTTCCGCCAGGTGATCGAGACCAACCTCACCTCGCTCTTCTATTTCCTGCGGCACCTCCTGCCGCACTTCTACAAGCAGAAGCACGGTCACGTGATCGCCCTCTCCTCCATCATGGGGAAGCAGGGCTGCGCCCGCGAGACGGCCTACTGCGCCAGCAAGTGGGGGCTGATGGGCCTCCTCGCGGCGCTGCGCGAGGAGGCGCGCCCCCACGGCGTCACGGTGACGGCCGTCTGCCCGGGCGCCACCCTCACCCCCGCGTGGGACAGCTTCCCCAAGCCGCTGCCCGAGGGGAAGCTGATGGACGCCCGGACCGTGGCCGAAGCGGTGGCCTTCTCCCTCGAGCAGCCGGCGCTGGCGTGCGTGGACGAGCTCGTGCTCACGCCCGCGCGAGGGCCAATCGCCCTCCCGTGAGCGACAGAAATTAGGGGAAAAAGGTGGTGCGCCCGGCGAGATTCGAACTCACGACCTTCGGCTCCGGAGCGCGCAAGGGGCGCCCCCATCAAACCCGCGTCATCATTGAATCTGCCATATGGCATAGGTCCTTTTTTGCCACGCAATTTCCACGCCAGGCCACAAGAAACGACCGTATTTTACTGGAAATCGGTAAACATTCGGTAAACATTTTTCCGCATTGTGGCCGCTTTCGGGGAAGGCCCCCGAAGCGTGCCGCCTAAACCGCCGGAAGGGAGAGAGACCTTGACTGAGACAAAGTCACTCGCCGAGAGGCCCCAGGAATCACGAAGGCCCCTGGTGAAGACCAAGCGCGCGGTCCACCCCGTTCAACGCAAGGGCGGCCCGGTTCCGCTTGTGATACGGATGGCGAAGCGATAGACCAAACGCGACACGGGGGGCAGGGCGCGGCTCCGACGCTCTGCCTCCCTCCCCTTTTCTCTCGTATCCGGCGCGCCCCCGTTGCCTCCCGAGGTGCCATGGTGCCTCTCGTGTAGGTATAATGCGCCTAGAGGTGGCCTCATGGGGAGAGCCGGGGAAGAGGGCGGCTGGAAAAACAAGCTGTACTTTGGGGACAACCTCACAATCTTGCGGGAGAACGTGCAGGACGAGAGTGTTGACCTGATTTACCTGGACCCGCCTTTCAATTCCAACGCGACGTACAACGTGCTTTTCGGCCAGCACAAGGGCGACGAGGCCGGGGCGCAAATCACGGCCTTTGAGGATACCTGGCACTGGGGCCTCGAAGCTGAGGCGGCATACCGTGAGCTTGTGGACACGGCTCCGCCAAAGCTCGTGGAATTGGTGCAGGCTCTCCGCGCCTTCCTCGGGCAATCCGACATGATGGCCTACCTTTGCATGATGGCGCTCCGGCTCGTGGAGCTTCACTGCGTCCTGAAGCCGACCGGAAGCCTTTACCTTCACTGCGACCCTACCGCGAGCCATTACTTGAAGCTCGTGCTCGATGCGATCTTTCGCGTGGAGAATTATCGCAACGAAATTATTTGGAAGCGAGCGACTTCCGGGAGTAGTAAATCCGTAGCCAAGCGTTTTGGAAAAGACCATGATTGCCTTCTGTACTACTCCAAGAGCGAGGCTGTCACTTTTATTCAGCAGTTCATGACTTACCCTGATGAGGAAATACAGAAGAGATTCAGCAAATCGGACGCAAATGGGCGCTACAAGGACGCGGAGCTTGCGACGTATTCAGAGGCAACACTCGAAAGGCTCAAGAAAGAGGATCGCCTTATAGTGACAAGCAGCGGAAAGTACCGATATAAGATTTACCTAAACGAAATAAAAGGTGTGCCGGTTGACGACATTTGGACAGATATCCCTTTTGTGAACTCTCAAGCGAGAGAACGCCTCGGCTATCCGACGCAGAAGCCCGAAGCCCTCCTAGAGCGCGTCATCCGGGCCTCCTCGAACGAAGGCGACCTTGTGCTAGACCCCTTCTGTGGGTGCGGCACAACGGTAGCAGTTGCAGAGCGCCTTCACCGGCGGTGGATCGGAATAGATGTCACACACCTTGCTATCGCGCTAATGAAGTCTCGGCTCCAAGACGCCTTCGGGTATGCTCTCGCACCTTTCGAGGTGCTAGGCGTTCCGGTTGACCTCGCGTCGGCGCGTGAGCTTGCGAAGCAGGACCGCTATCACTTCGAGTGGTGGGCGCTCTCCCTCGTGAACGCGCGGCCCGGCCAGGACAAGAAGAAGGGCGCGGACACGGGCGTTGACGGACTGATCTACTTCTACGACGACGAGAGCGGCACCGCGAAAAAGGCCGTGGTGCAGGTCAAGAGTGGGAAAGTCCAAGTTTCCCAGGTGCGGGATTTGATTCACGTCATGGAACGTGAGAAGGCGAAGCTCGCTCTCTTCCTGACGCTCGAAGAACCGACCGAGCCCATGAACAAGGAAGCGGCGACGGCGGGTTTTTACGAGCCCGAGCACTTCAAAGGGCGAGGCGTGCCCAAGGTTCAGATACTTACCATCAAAGAGCTACTAGACGGCCACCGCCCCGAGCTTCCCCGCTTCGCCCCAGCGGCCACCTTCAAGCAAGCCCCGCGCAAAAAGAGCGAAGAGAAGCAAAAGAAACTCTGGTAGCCTCTCGGGCCGTAGAGCGTGGGGTTTGTATCGCTTGAGCCCACCCAAAGGTGGAATCATGCCCAAACCCAAGAATGGCCCCACGGTTCAAGAGAAACTGCCCTTTCGGCCCGCCCCGTTCTGGCGGCGGGTGCCCCGCGTGGCGTTGCCAATCGGGAGGCTAGGGCGTAGTGCACCCGCGCCTTAACCTTATGGTTTTTGAGGAGGTCGTGGCGTTGCCAATTGGGAGGCTAGGGCGTAGCGTAGAGGCGAAACACGGCGGGCAACGGTCCGGCTGATTCCCGGGCCGGGGGGCGCGCTCCGACGCCCCCGCCCGCCGCCCTTAAGCCCCTGATTTCACTTTGCCCGTACCGTTTCATCCCACCTACTTCCGCCTCTTCCCGGTGGGACATTGCATGTGTCCCCCCATAGGGGAAGAGCCGCCTGCGTTGGGAGTTCGCCGATGCGTCAGCGCTTTGCGCTGGGGAAGGCGGCGCCCCGGCGGACCGCATACGAAGTACACGCAAGATTCGTCTGGTCCACTCTCCGCGAGGGGCCTTTCCGGCGCCGCTTCCCGCCTCGTAGCGCGGTTTTTCTTGACAGGAGGGGGCGGGGGCCGTACACTCTCCTCCAGCAGCGTTCAGCGGGTTTTCGGAACTTCGTTCACACAAGTCCGGGCGCAGGGCGTCCGGATCGTTGGGGAAAGGGGCTCCAGATGAGCGGGCGTTGCCGCGGGTTCTTGCAGGCGGTTGAGAAACCCCTTGTGGGTCATAAAGGATTTTCAACAGCCTGCTTGCGCCTTGCCGCGTGGCTTCTGGCCTTTGCGTGTTGCTCCCTTTCGGCCCCCGGCCAGGAGGTCATGAAAATTGCGAGCAACGCGCCGGGGTTTTCTTCTTCCGGCAGCGTGTACGAGCGGCTGGGCCAGGGGGAGGTGGTGGCACCGTTCAATGGCGGGCTGACGGTGACGCACGGCTCGGCGGTGGGTCTGCCGGAGAACCTGGGCGGGTCGCTGCGGCCGGTGCGGGTCTACAACAGCAAGACGCTGGAGGACGCCTTTCTGGACGACGCGGCCTCCGTCCAGGAGTACACGGACCCTCCCCACGGGGTGCTGGGGATGGGCTGGCACCTGTCGTACGGGCGGGTGCTGCTGCGGCTGTCGGTGCGGCGCGTCTCGAAGGAGGACGAGGCCTCGCAGCACTTCACCCAGGTGTTGTGGTACTACCAGGACGAGTCGGGGGCGGAGCACCAGCTCTTCCGGGACGGGAGGGTGGAGGACTGGGCGGGGCCGGGGAGCGAGCCTGCGGCGGACTGGTACTTCACGAACGACGGCTCCTACCTCCGGGCGCGGTACGACCGGGCGGTGCATCTGTGGAGGCTCTACTTTCCGGACGGCTCCAGCCGGGAGGCGGGGGGGAGCGCCCCCGGGGCCTTCATCCCGGCGGGGGCCCACCTGCTGGTGCCGGCGGCGCTCCCGCTTCCCTGGTGGGACTACATAACGAACCCGACGGTGGAGGGGTGGTACGTGACGCGGATCGCCGACCGTGCAGGTAACGCGGTCTCGGTCGCCTACAATGCTTACCAGCCTGACCCGTCGCAGGCCGGCTACCAGCCCTACGGGGGGGCCATCGCGAGTTTGACCGACTCCTTCGGACGGGCGATGTCGTTCGGCTACTACCCGGCCACGGACCCCGCCGCGCCGGGCCTTCTGGCCACGATCACCTGCGCGGGCAAGACCGAGCGGTTCTCCTACACGCAGGTGCGGTGGACGAGGCCGGGGCAGCTCGTAGGCACCACGGCAAGCTACCCTGCGCTGGCGCGGGTGATAGACCCGGCGGGGCTGGAGACGCTCTACCGCTACACCGAATACACCCGTACGGACGGCATCCTGCGGGGCCTTTTGGCGGCGGTGCACTACCCGACGGGGGCGGTGTCGCGCTACGGCTACGTCTCCTACCCGTTCCCGGTGCCGCACCCCACCACCGCGGACCCCGACGGGTCGCTGACCTGGTACAGCCTGGCGGTGTCTCGGCACACGGTGTCGTTCGCGGCGCCGGGGGCGCCGGCCGGGGCGGCGCCGAACCGGGTGACGCGCACCTGGGACCGGTCGCCCCTGCTCCCCGCCGGGAGGTACCTCGCCGCCTTCATGATCCCGCACGTGGTGAAGCCGGTGGTGGAGACCGACGCGCTGGGGACCCAGAGCGTGCGGTTCTTCGTGGCGGACAGCCTCAAGGCCACCCAGCCCCAGCCGCCTGCCAGCGGGACGGTGCTCCTGCCGCCGGGCACCGAGGTGATGTCGCTGCGTCGCGCGCCGGGGGCGGCGGCCTACGACCCGGCGGGCAACCCCCTTGCCGGCGCGGTGACAACGGAGATCAAGCGGTGGGCGTGGGGGGACGCGGTGGTGAACGGGGCGGTCGCGGGGGACACCCACCGGTGCCTGGAGTACGACCCGGAGCATTGGGGGTCGTTGCGGGTGGCCTTCTACGGCAACCTGCGGGTTCGGCGGACCGAGAGCGAGGAGCTTGCGCCTCCGCCCGGCCCGCTGCCCGTGGCGGCGCCGTTCTACGGCTGGCGGCGGGTGACCGAGAACAGCCTGTGGGACGGGTTCGGCCACTACCTTCTGGCGGAGACCTCCGGGACGCCGGAGATTGGCCAGCAGCCGCCGCCGGTGCTGGGCCAGCCGCGGGTGCCGGGCCGCAGCCGGATCAGCGCGAGCAGCTACGACCTGAAGACGGACATCCCCACCACGGGATCGTCCGTCATCTACCAGCTCGACCGGGCGGTGCTGGCCTTCTCGGGGGAGGGGGACCTGCTTCCGTCCGGCCTCGGCGCCACGGGCCAGTTCAAGGCGGTGGCGAGCGCCTACGACGCGGGGACGGGGCTCCTGGCCTCGCAGGTGGCCTACCGGCAGGTCCAGTCCGGCTTTGCCTTCGACCCGGCAACGCTGGCGCTGGGCCCGCCCGCCACGGGTGCGGGAGACAAGGCCCTCCGAATCGGCTACGACCCCAACGGCAACGTGGTGAGGCTCTTCTACTCGGGGGGGGACGGGGGCAACGCGTACGGCTTCAACTTCGCGTGGGACCACGCCGCGGTGTCGCGGATGTGGCGGGACGGCGTCGCGTACGACGAGTTCACCCGGGCGGTTGACCCGGCGACGAGCCTGATCGCGAGCCAGACCGACTCGAACGGCTTCACGACCACGTTCCAGTACGACGCGCTGGAGCGGCTGGCGGCGATCCGGCCGCCGCTGCCGGAACATCCGACGCTGGTTTCCTACCCGAACGACGTGACCGCCGCGGGGGGCGAAACCTGGACGACGGGCCACGATATTCTCTTCTACCGCGGGCCGGAGGGGTTCGTTCTCACCACTTCAGACGCTGTAACCGGCATTGACCCAGGCGCCAGCTACGCCCACTACCTCTCGGACGGGCTGGGGCGGACGTGGAAGACGCGGACGCTGATGCCGGACGGGAGCTTCTCGGAGGCGGTGGCGGGGTTCGGCCCGCTGGGGCGCGAGCTGTTTGCGTCGCTGCCGTACGGGGCGGGCGACGCGGCGGTCTCGTTCGTGGCCGTGCCCCACCCGCTGCGCACGGACATCCCGGGAGATACTTTCTCGCTCTACGTTCCGGCGAAGAACGGTTCGGCCTTCGGCTCATGGAGCAGCATGTACGCGGAGGCAACGGCGCAAGCCCCGCTGCCCCTGAACGGGACGCCGGAGCGGCTCTACCGGCCGCTCTGGGCGT
>JAKAIJ010000083.1:7526-10300 GCA_021814355.1 Acidobacteriota bacterium | reverse complement strand
CGCGTCGGCGCCGGCGCTGGCTCCGGGGCGGCGTGCGCGCCGCCCTGGTGGCCGCGGCCGTACTGGGCGCGGCGCGGCTGGCGGAGGCCGGGTGGGCCTTCGTCCGCTCGGACCGCGCCTTCGCGCTGAAGAGCCTCCAGGTCGTGGGGCTGAACCGCCACGACCCGGCCGTCGTGCGCGACGCCCTGCGCGACCTGACGGGGCGCAACCTCATCGGCCTGCGGGTCGAGGAGGTGGCCGGCCGGATGAAGGCCTTCGGCTGGGTGGAGGGGTTCCTCTGCCGGAAGCACCTCCCGGACACCCTCATCGTGGAGGTCCGGGAGCGGTCCGAGCTCTGCGTCGTGGGGACGGCCGGAGGCCCCGTGGCCGTGGACGGCGCGGGCAACGCGTGGCCCTCTCCGGGTTCGACCCCCGCGTTCGTCCTCGCGCCCGGCGCGGACCCGTCGGATCCGTTCCTCCAGTCGGTGGTGGCGGAACTGCTCCAGGCGGGTCTCTACCGGCAGGTAGCCTCAGTGGGCCGCGGTCCCGGCGGGGCCTTCCGGCTCGCGACGCCCGACGGCTGGACGCTCGACGTGGCCCCCCGGGACCTGGCGGGCCAGTGGCGGAAGTACGTGGCGGCGCGCCCCTGGGTGGCCGCCTGGATGCCCGGACGGAAAACCATGGACCTGCGCTGGCAGGGCCGCGTCGTGCTCGCGGCGCCGCCCGCCGCGGAGGGAGGGAACGGGGATGGCTAAGGACACCGGACACGTCGTCGGGATCGACATCGGCACCTCCAAGGTGGCCACCGTCATCGGCAAGGTGGCCGAGGACGGCGCCGTCGAGGTCACGGGGATCGGGAAGGTGGAGTCCCGCGGGATGCGCAAGGGAATCATCGCGAGCCTCGACGAGGCGGCCGCTTGCGTCAAGGCCTCCGTCGAGGAGGCCGAGAGCATGGCCGGCCACTCGGTGGAGCGCGCCTACGTGAGCGTGGGGGGCACCCACGTCCGGGGCTTCAACAGCCGGGGCGTCGTGGCGATCACCTCCAAGGAGCGGATGATCACGCGGGACGACATCACCCGCGTCCTGGAAGGGGCCCGCACCATCAGCTTCCCCCAGGACCAGCAGATCTTCCACACCTTCCCCCAGGAGTACCTGGTGGACGACCAGGACGGCATCAGCCACCCAGAGGGGATGCCCGGCTCGCGGCTCGAGGCCAACGTCCACATCATCACCGGCTCCTCCACGAGCCTCCAGAACCTCGGGACCGTGGTGAACCGCTTCGGCATCGAGGTGGCCCAGCCGGTGCTCAACCTCATGGCGGACGCCCACGCCGTCCTCACCGCCGACGAGAAGGAGATCGGCGTGGCCCTCATCAACGTGGGCCACGAGACCACGGGGATCGCGGTCTTCGAGAAGGGCGCCCTCTGGCACACGCATGTCATCCCCATCGGCGGAGCCCACTTCACCAACGACCTAGCCGTGGGCCTGCGGACGGGCATCGCCGACGCCGAGATCCTCAAGAAGAAGCACGGGTGTGCGCTCACGGCCCTCGTCCAGGAGGAAGACACCGTGGAGGTGCCCGCCATGGCGGGAAAGCGCACCGCGGTGGTGGAGCGGATGCGCCTGGCGGAGATTCTGCAGCCCCGCGCCGAGGAGCTCTTCCAGCTCCTCTACGAGGACATCCGGGACGCGCGGCTCGAGAAGACCATCAACGCCGGGGTGGTGCTCACGGGCGGCGGCGCCTCGCTCTCGGGCCTCGACGAGGTGGCCCAGGGCGTCTTCGACCACCAGGCGCGCGTGGGGGAGCCCGCGGGCGTCCGGGGGCTCACGAACCTCGTGGCCGCGCCCCTGTTCGCGACGGCCGTGGGGCTGGTGCTCTACGGCGCGCAGCTGGAGGCCCGCGAGGGAGGGTCGCGAAAGCGGGGCGGGCTCTTCGGCCGCCTCTGGAGAGGAATCCGGGAAATCGTGTGACACCCAGTTGGGCCCGGGCGGCACCCCGGGCCGGAAAGGGGGCAGCAGATGGATCAGGGAAGCGGGCTGGTCTTCACCATGGACGAACCGGAGGAGCCGTCGGGCGTGCGGAAGGTGCGCATCAAGGTCGTGGGGGTCGGCGGGGCCGGCGGCAACGCCGTGAACCGCATGATCGCGGCGGGGCTCAAGGACGTGGAGTTCGTGGCGGTAAACACGGACTACCAGGACCTCGAGAAGTCCCGCGCGGGCACCCACGTCCAGATCGGCCAGAAGCTGACGCGCGGACTGGGGACCGGCGGTCACCCGGAGCGCGGCGAGCAGGCGGCCGTGGAGGACATGGCCGTGCTGGCCGAGCACCTCCAGGAGGCCGACCTGGTCTTCATCGCCGCGGGAATGGGCGGCGGGACGGGCACCGGGGCGGCGCCCGTGGTGGCGCGGCTCGCCTGCGAGGCCGGCGCCCTCACCGTCGCCGTGGTCACCCGGCCCTTCGGGATGGAGGGACGCCAGCGCGAGGCCAACGCCAAGCGGGGCCTGGACCGGCTCATGGAGGCCGCGGCCACGCTGATCGTCATCCCCAACGACAACCTCCTCACCCGCCTCCCCGAGGAGGTGACCATGGAGGAAGCCTTCCACGCGGCGGACGACGTCCTGCGGCAGGGGGTCCAGGGCATCACCGACCTGGTGACCCGCCCCGGGCTCATCAACCTCGACTTCGAGGACGTCCGCACGGTCCTCTCGGCGGGGGGCCGCGCGGTTATGGGCATGGGTTTCGGCGTGGGCCCGAAACGGGCCCTCGACGCGGCGGAGAAGGCGGCCAACAACCC
>JAKAIJ010000083.1:0-7516 GCA_021814355.1 Acidobacteriota bacterium | reverse complement strand
ACCCCCTCCTCGAGGACGCCTCCATCCAGGGCGCCCGGGCCATCCTCATCAACCTCGCGGGGGGCCGGTCGCTCAAGCTCCAGGAGGTGCGCGCCGCCTGCGACTTCGTGCGCGAGAAGGCGCACCCCGAGGCCAACGTGCTCTGGGGGACCAGCGTGGACGACGCCCTCGGCGAGGAGGTCCGTATCACCGTGGTGGCGGCCGCCTTCGAATCGGCCGAGGTGAAGACCCTTAAGCGCCCGGCCTTTGCCCCGGCGGCCCAGGCGGAGCCGGCGGCCGCCGCCGCGGCCGTGGCGGCGGGGGTCTTCCTCCCCGTCCCGGGCGTGGACGGCCCCCTCGCCTCGGCGCCGGTGCCCTCCTCCGGCCTCCTGCGCGGGGCCGCGCCGGGGAATCGGGACTACGAGAAAGAGCAGACGCCCACGTTCATGCGGAAGAACAGAACCTGACCCGAACGGGGACGGCCGTGCCACCGTCCCCGTCTTGCTCCGCGACCCCGAGGGAGGAGGAAGGAATCCCCCCGGGAGATGCCGCCCCCCTATGGGCCCGCCGTGCGGGCCCTTCTCTTTCCGATGTCCTGGGCCGAGACCCCGCCGCCCGTTCCGCCCGCGTGCTAGAATCCATGTGGAGGTACGAGATGCGCCGCCACGCGATCACCGTCTTCTGCGCCCTCGCCTCGCTCACCGTCCTCGCGGCCCCGCCCGCCAAGCCGTCCGTCCTGGTGGTCACCTTGGACACCACCCGGGCCGACCGGCTCGGGTGCTACGGGAGCGCCGCGGGGCTCACCCCCTCGCTCGACGCCTTCGCGGCCCACGCCACCCTCTTCGAGCACGCCGAGGCGGCGATCCCCCAGACGGTCCCCTCCCATCTCACCCTCTTCTCGGGCTGGAATCCCAACCGCCACGGCGTCCGCAAGAACCTCGAGGTGCGGGTCCCCGCCTCCGTGCCCCTCCTCGCCGAGGAGTTCAAGTCGGCGGGGTACAGCACGGGAGCCTTCGTCAGCGCGATGGTCCTTCTCGGCCGCTACGGGATGGGGCGCGGCTTCGACACGTACGAGGACAGTTTCTTCGACCGCCGGCGCACCGACGCCGTGGAGCGGAAGTCGGGCGACACCCTGAAGCTGGCCCTCCCCTGGGTGCGGGCCCGGAAGGGGCCCTGGTTCTGCTGGATCCACCTCTACGACCCCCACATCCCCTACGCCCCTCCGGAGCCCTACGCCACGAAGTACAAGGCCCGTCCCTACGACGGCGAGGTGGCCTCCATGGACGCGGCCCTCGGGGAGTTCCTCGATGCGCTCGAGGCGTCGGGGGCGCTGGCCGACGCCGTGGTCCTGATCTGCGGGGACCACGGCGAGTCCCTCGGCGAGCACGGGGAGCTCACCCACTCCCTCTTCCTCTACGAGGCGACCACCCGCGTCCCGCTGCTGGTGCGGCTGCCCGGCCAGACGGAGGCCCGGAGGCTCGCCCAGGACGTGGGGCTCGTGGACCTGGCGCCGACGCTACGAGAGCTGGCGGGACTCCCCGCCGAGCCGGCCGACGGCGTCTCGCTCGCGCCGCTGCTCCAGGGCAGGCCCTGGGCCCGCGGGCCCGTCTACCTCGAAAGCCTCGAGGCGCTCTACAGCTTCGGCTGGGCGCCGCTCTACGGCTCCGTGGAGGGGCGCTCCAAGTACATCCTCGCCCCGCGCCCCGAGCTCTACCGCCTCGACGCCGACCCCGGCGAGAGGGACAACCGGGCCGGCCGCGAGGCCGCCGAGGCCAAACGGCGCCGGGAGTGGGTCCAGGGGGAGATCGCCAAGGCCGCCACGGCGGCCCAAGGCGAGAAAATCGCCCTCGACCCGGAGGAGCTCAAGAGCCTCCAGAGCCTCGGCTACATCGCCGGCTCCATGGGCAAGTCCGCGCGCGCCTACCGCGACCCCAAGGACATGGCGCCCATGCTGAAGGACTGCACCCTCGCCGAGCAGCTCTTTCTGGAGGGGAGGCGCGACGAAGCGGTGACCAAGCTGGAGCGGGTTCTCCCCAAGGACCCCGGCAACCCCCTCTTCAACTACTACCTGGGCGCCTGCTACGAGGAGAAGAACCCCGCGAAGGCGGAGCGATTCTACAAGAAGGCCATCTCGGTCCGCCCCGGCTTCCCTCAGCCTTACAGCCGCCTCGTCCTCATGTGGATCAACGGGGACCGGGCCCGGGAGGCCTGGCAGCTCGGCGCGCTCGGCGTGAAGGAGGTGGACGACTTCAACGGGGAGCTCCACGCGCTCACGGGGTACGCCGCTCTGAAGTCGGGCCGGCCCGCCGCCGAGGTCCTGGCCTTCCTGGAGGCCGCGAAGGAGCGCGGCCCCGAGCTCCCCATGGCGCTCAAGGCCCGGGCGGTCCTCGCCCTCCAGGCAGGGGACAAGGAGGCCGCCGTCGGCTACCTCCAGAGGATGGCCCAGGAGGCGGAGCCCGGCTACATCACCCAGCTTGCGGGCGACCCCCGCTTCGAGCCCCTCCGGGAGGACTCGCGGTTCTGGACGCTCATCCTCGGCGCCCGGAAGGCCTTGTCGGGAAGGTGACCCCGCGCGGAGGCGCCGGGAGCCCCGCGCTCACTCCCGGTGGAAGCCGAGGTCGGCGGGGTTGAGGGAGCCGGGGACCTTGATGAGCCTGCCGCCCTTCGCCTCGAAGAGGCGGCGCTCGCCGAAGGTTTTCTGAGCGAGGGCGTAGAGGTCCGGGTCGCTCTCGCGCTTCTCCTTCGTCACGTGGCCCTTGGACCAGTAGTCCAGGACCAGGGCGCTGTCGCCGCAGACCGCGCGAAGGCCCAGCTTGCGCGCCGCCCGCAGGGCGCAGAGGCAGCCGAAGAGCTCCCCGTAGTTGTTGGTCTTGCCCGCCGGGAGCAGGTGGGTGCCCCTCTCCGTGAGGGCCTCCGCGGGCAGCGCGAGGTGGAGCACGGGCGCGCCTTCGGCGTCTGTGACCGCCACCTCGGAGCCCAGGCCCCGGCCGGTTCCCGAATCGAAGTAGAGGGCGTGTTTGGGCAGCGCCTCGCGGGCCTGCTCCCTCGCGGCGGACCTGTCTTCGTAGGGCGCGCCGGCCTGGAGCCAGGCCCGTGCCGCGGCCAGGGTTTCGAAACCCCGGTAACGCGCCGGCCGCCCGCGCACCTTGGCCTCGCAGTCGGTCCAGGACTTCACGATGCCCCGGTGCCCCCCCGCGTCGTACGCGTAGAAGCGGTTCTTCGCCCTGGCCGCGCCCATGGACCTCCCTCGGGCGATGCTACCACCCGTGCGGGGGAGACGCGAAGAGGCGCCGGCTGCCGGCGGCGGCCGGGCCTACCCCTCGTCCTCCTCCAGGTTCAGCCAGCCCTGGCGGAGCCCCAGGACGACGGCCTGCAGCCGGTCGGAGACGCCGAGCTTGCGGAAGGCGCTGGAGCAGTGCACGCGCACGGTCCCGTGGCTGAGGCCCTCCAGGCGGGCGATCTCGACCGCGCCCAGCCCCCTGGCGAGGTGGCGAAGGATGTCCAGCTCCCGCGACGTTAGGGCGCCGGGGGGCGTCTTGGTGCCGGTCTCCCCATCCGCCAGCGGGCCGGCGCCCTTGAGCAGAGGCGCCCACCACGCGGGGGCCGCGGGCCCCTCCCCGCGCACGGTTTCCTCGATGAGCGCGCACAGCCGCGCGGGAGGGTCCCCCTTGGACGCGAACCCCGAGGCCCCGCCCAGGACCGCGCGCAGGAGGTACTCCTTCGACTGGAACGCCGTCAAGACGAGGACGCTCACGTCTGGGACCCGCTTCTTGATGAGCTCCAGCGCCTCGAGCCCGTCCATGTCGGGCATCCGCACGTCCATCAACACCACGTCGGGGTGCAGCGAAACGGCGCCCTGAACGGCCTCGCGTCCGCTGCGCGCCTCGCCGGCCACCACCATGCCGTGGGACTCCAGGTAGGCGCGGACGCCCCGGCGGAAGAGCGCGTGGTCGTCCGCCACGAGAACGCGGATGGCCCTCTCTGGATCGGGCACCGGGGAACCGGCGTCCGCCGGGTGCTCCCGTCGCGTCTTCATGCGACGCCCTCCGCGGCTCCAGCTCCCGCCGCTCCGGCTGCCGTCCCCGGCGGCCGGACGGAACCATAGTACAACAGGGGGCGGGACCGCGGCAGAGCGGTCAAACAAAGAGGGGGAACCTTACCGGGGGAGACGGGGCGATGCTCTCCCGGACTCCTACCCGCAGTGTGGCGAGAGCGATTCAATCGCATGTTTCCAACTTGTCGCGCTATTGGTGCCCGGGGCGGATTCGAAACGGAGAAGGACCGGCGGCGGCGCCAGGCGCGAACGCACTCGGGAGGGCCGGTCCGTACCTTTCCGCCTCCCCGGGCAGCAATCCTTCCGGGGTCACGGCTCTTCGAGCCACGCGACGGCGGCGCCCCTCTCCGAGAAGAGCCGCACCAGGTAGCCCGCGTTCTGTGCCGCAAGCTCCACGAACTCGTGGGACCGATCGTCCTCGCGCGTCAGAATCGCGGAGCGGGCGCTCCTGCTGAGGCCGAGAGCGGGCATGTCCTCGTAAGCGAAGCGGTAGTTGGCGATCACCGAGTCCACGTTGCTGGCTTCGCGCACGTCGAACAAAAAACGGTTGATGCCGCTGTCGCCGCTCACCCGACTCGCCTCCCTGGCGAAGCTGCGCGCCAGCTCGACGGTGATCGAGCCCTCCACCGTGATGACGAGAAACCTCCTCGATTCCGACAAGGTGACGGCGTAGCTCATGGCGTTTCTCTCCTGCCAGACCGCGATCCGGGGTTGGACCCGAAGGCAAAAAGGCACCTGCGTTCCCCGGACGCGGAGGGCCACTGCTCCGAGGGTCCGCGGACCGGCCGTCGCAGGTCCTCCTTTCGGCGCCGGCCGGGCGGCTTTTTCTCGTCCCGCCGCCCGATGGGCGCGCCGCCGAACCGCGCGGCCGCTCCCGCTCTTCTATCGCCGGCTCGGTTGGTAGGTCTGCCCGGGCCGGAGGAACTGGAATTGGACGATGCCCTCCTCCTCCTTCACGCGCTTGAAAAACTCGCACGCCATGCAGATGACCTCTTTCTGCGCGAACGTCCCCTGCACCTTCCCGCCGCAGAACGTGCCCGCCACGGCCCAGCAGATGCGGCCGCCCTTCACCCCTCCGTTGAGCCCGTGGGCCGACGAGTCGGCGGTGGCGGGGCAGATCCCCAGCTCGTGCGCGTTCCCGCCCCCCGGTTCGCGGCCGCACTTCATCACCTCCCAGCAGTTGCGCTTCTTCATCCCGATGCTCCTTTTCCCGGCGGCGTCGGCGGAGGTGAGACCCTCCGCGGTTCCCCCCCCATCGCTCCACGAGCCACTGCTCCGACAGCAGTTCGGACCCATCCCGAAATAGGCCGCGACCATGCCTTATTCCGGGACAAGCTCTGAAGCAGGAAGGAGCCAGCCTCGCCCCCTCCCAATTGATAACAAATGTTATATGAACTTCATAACGTTTGTCTAATTGTTGATTCCGCGTTGCTCCCCTAGTATTACTTTCGTCACCAGCGAGGCAGAGGCTCTCCGCGGAGATCCGGAAGGGGGTAGTCCGATGCAATTCCAGCCGATCGGGATTCTCGCAAAATCCGGGCGCACACTGGCCGCGCCGCAAGCCGCGGCCCCTCCGGCGGCTCCCGCCGCGCCGCCGGGCGCTCCCGCCGCCGGCGTCCTTCTCGCGGCGCCCTCTCCGCCGCCGCCACCGCCGCCTCTCCCGCCGCCGCCCGCCACCGGCAGGCAGGCGCTGGTCGAGACGTCACAGAACCTCCTCAAGCACATCCCCGGCGAGGCCAGCGGCTTCTACCTGATGGCGGTGGACGCGGTTGCGAAGCCGAGGCTCGCCACCGTCGGCCTGATCTTCGTCCTCTCCCTCGTCCTGCTCGTCGTCGTGCGGTGGCTGACCAACGCCAGCAAGGGGATCATGTTCACGACGATCCTCGCGTTTCTGATCTGGATGCTGGTCCTGAAGAACGGCTTCTTGTACCTGCTGCTTCCGAACCTGCTCCCCGACCCGCTCGGCCTGATCGTGGCCGTCTTCTACTCCACGCTGGTCACGCTTCTGGCGAGCGCCGGCAAGATCCGGTGAGGAGGGACGAGGAAATGGACTCGGATGCGAGAGCCGCGCGAGCGCCTCGCGGGAGGCGGACCATGAAAACGGGGAGCGCGCGGGTGTCCCGGCTTCTTCTCTGTTCCTCCCTGGGCCTTCTGGGCGCTGCGCTCCTCGCCTGCGCGACCACCGACGCCCAGGCGCTGGCGAAGTTCCGGCAGGGGGTGTCCGCGGTCCAGACCGACTCCCGGAGGCTCTTCCTGGAGTTCAACGGGTTCGTCCGGGAGCTCCAACTGGACCGGGCGGCGACCCTGCCGAACCTCAAGGAGTCCGACGTGGCGCCCGGCCTGGACGCCGAGTCCGTCGGCCGGTGGAACGCGGCGTGCGAGGCCTTGTCCCTCTATGCCTCGTCGCTGGAGAGCCTCACCGCGCCCGCGGGAGGCGCCAAGGTGGAGGAGTCCCTCCGGGCGCTCGGCGGGCGCATCCTCCAGCTCGCTCCCGCGAAGGGCAGGGACGCGGCCCGAGCGGACGCGCTGAACGGGGCGATCGGCCACATCGGCAGGCTGGTGGTCGAGGCGGCCGCCCGGAAGAGGGCCCTGCAGCTCGCGAGGGAGGCGGACCCCTCCGTCCGGGCGACGCTGCTCCTGATGGCGGACATGATTGGCGGCGACGCCACGAACGGCGGCCTTCGGACCACCCTCTGGTCGAACTGGACCCTGCGGGCCGACGGCCTTCGCGTGGAGTTTCTCGAGAAGGGGGCCAACAAGCGCAAGATCGCCGCCGCCTACGCGGAGGCCCTCGACGGCCGCGGAGCCGGCGACGCCGCCCTCGGCGCCCTCCACAAGGCCCTGCTCGACCTGGCCGACCTCCACACCGCCGCGGCCCAGGGACGCGCCCCGGAGGCATCCGAGATCGCCGCCTCGCTCCAGCGGGAGGTCGCCTTCGCGACGACGCTGCTGGAAGCGGCCCAGAAGGACCAGGAAAAGAGAGGAGCACCCCGATGAACCAGAGCTTGCGCGACCTTCAGGTTTTGCTGGCGGGGCAGGTGCAGGAGCTTTCCAGGCGCCTGGACGACGTGTCGGACCCGGGCCAGGCCCAGGCCATCCTGGGGGAGATGCAGGAGATCAACCACCGCCTGACGCTCGTCGGAGGGCTGCTCTTCCGCGAGCAGAGCCAGCAGCTCGAGAAGAAGGTCGAGGCGGTACGCCAGGCCAAGGGGAGGGTGGACCAGGCGCTCCAGGAGATCTCGCGCCTCGCGGATTTCCTGAAGGCCTTCTCCGAGTTCCTGGCGCTGGTGGACAAGGCCATTGACTGCGCGAAGCTGCTCTGAGAGCAAGAGAAGTGCGGCGGGCGAAGGCGCAGCGAGCAAGAAGCGGGAACAACGCGGCGGGAGATGTCGAAGGAAACAGAGAAGCGGGGAAGAGGGAAGGAGGTGACCCATGGTCAAGAGGACGAGGTTGATTCCGCGGGAGCAGGGGATAAGATCGGAA